>JABMPV010000002.1 GCA_013202595.1 bacterium | reverse complement strand
CGCTCCGGCCCATGCCGATACCAGGGCATCGACGAGTTCGAGATGTCACTTTGAGCAATCCCACGAGCCGGAGACCCTGGTCGCCGCGGCGCCGCGCCGCCGTCATCGTCGTCGCGCTCGCCGCAGCGATGCCCGCCGCGCTCGCAGCATCCCCCCTCTCGCCAAGGGCGACACCACCCCGACCAACGGGGCCACCGGTTCCGTCACGGTCGCAGCCGGGGCAGCCGTCCAGGGCGCCTTCGTGATCGAGGTCGACCAGCTGGGCCGGGCGCTCGCCTCGACCACAGGAGTCATCCGCTACACCGCGGAGGCCACTGCAATCCCGTAAGGGCGATCGACCCGAAGGGTCGACCGGCACCTTTCAACCCGACGCCGCCGGTGCCCCCCCCTCCGGCGGCGTCGGCGCGTCCGGGCCGGCTCCAGCAGGTCAGGCGCTCAGAAAGGCTCGCAGGGCGTCGAATGCCACCTCGAGGTTGGCGATGGCCACCGACTCGTCCTGCTGGTGGGCCTGAGCCGTCTCACCAGGCCCGTAGTTGACCGCCGGGATGCCGCGGGCACTCAGCCGGGCAACATCGGTCCACGCCTGCTTACCCGTCCTCCCTGCTCCACTCACGGCGATGAAGCGCTCGAGGAGTTCGTTGCCGTCGGGTACGGGCGCAGCCGGAGCGCGATCGATCACATCGATCACATCGGCCGCCGATGCGACCTGTCGGAGACGGGTCTCGGCCTCATCCAGGGTGAGCGACGGGGGGAAGCGGTAGTTGAGGTTGACCGTGAACGATCCGGGGATGACATTGCGGGCGATCCCACCCTGGGCCATCGTCACCGAGAACAGCTCGCGGAACTCCAGGTCGGCGACCTCGACGACGGTGGGCTCGCGAAGGTGCATCTCTCCCAGCCATTGCCCCGCCTTGGTCACCGCGTTCTCACCCAACCAGGGTCTGGCGCTGTGGGCGGACTTCCCCGAGAAGGTCAGCGTGGCGTTCATGGCTCCCTGGCACCCGAGCTCCAGCTGCAAGTCGGTGGGTTCCAGCACGAATGCGAGACCACTATCGGCCAGCCAGGGCACGGCATCGAGCACGTCCTCGAGGCCGTTCTCCGCGGCGGCACCCTCCTCCTTGTCGTAGAAGATGAAGGCCACATTGAATGGGCCACTGCGAACCGCATCGTCCTCGAGCAGCCCGAGCATCACGGCGAGACCGCTCTTCATGTCGGAGGCGCCCAGGCCATGGAGGCGCTCGCCCCGGATCTCGGGCTTCAGGTTGCCCTGCGCCGGAACCGTGTCGAGATGCCCGTACAGGGTGATCAGCGGCCGATGGTCGGGGTGCCCGACCACGAGAGCGTTCCCGATTCGCAGAATCGAGTCGGCGCCCCAGCGGGGCGAAAGGCGCTTGGCGACCGCGGAGCACAGGGCCTCCTCCTCCCCGATCTCAGAGGGCACAGAGATCAGCCAGACCAGATCCTCGAGGAGGCTCATACCTGCACCTCGAACACCCTGAGCGCCTCGTTCAGCGACGTCTTGCGATCTGTCGACTCGGACCGTCGTCCGATGATCAGAGCGCACTGCAGGTCGTACGAACCTGCAGGGAACACTTTGGGCCGGGTACCGGGAACCACCACCGAGCGGGCAGGCACCCTCCCCCTGGTCTCGATCGGCTCGGAACCGGTGACATCGATGATGGGCGTCGAAGCCGTGATGACCGTGTTTGCACCCAGGACGGCGCCCTCTTCGATGACCGCTCCTTCGACCACGATCGATCTGCTTCCGATGAAAGCCCCGTCCTCGATGATGACCGGACGGGCGCCCGGCGGCTCGAGGACCCCCCCGATGCCGACCCCTCCCGACAGATGGACGTCACGCCCGATCTGCGCGCACGATCCCACCGTCGCCCAGGTGTCGACCATGGTGCCGGAGCCGACCCAGGCACCGAGGTTCACGAACCCGGGCATGACGACGACGCCGGGTTCGCAGAAGGCGCCGTACCTGACGGTGCCCGGAGGAACGACCCTGACTCCGGCCTCGGCCAGGCCGGTCTTGGATGGGATCTTGTCACTGAACTCCATCTGGCCCGCAGTCGACGTCTCGAAGGCGGCGATGCGGAAATAGAGCATAATCGCCCGCTTGATCCACTCGTTGACCATCCACTCGCCGTCGACCCGCTCCGCAACACGGATCTCGCCGCGGTCCAGCGCTGCGATGGTCGCCCGCACTGCATCCCCCGCTTCGGGGAGCAGGTCGAGATCGGCATAGGCCCGGTCGATCAGATCTGTGTCAAACACGTGCGCAGTACCTCCACTGCCTGGTGACACTGGTCCACGGTGGGGACCAGTGCGAATCGAATGAAACCCTCGCCGCCCGGCCCGAAAGCCGACCCTGGAGCAGCAACCACGCCCGAGTCCAGCAGGCGGGCGGTCACGGCGGCATCGTCTCCGACACGGACCCAGAGATAGATGCCGGCACTGGATCCGACCACCTCGTAGCCGAGGTCGTCGAATGCCGCACGAAGGACCCGACGCTTCTCGGCGAATATCGCCCTGCGCTCGGCGGTGTGGACATCATCGGACCACGCGGCTACGGCCGCCTCCTGGATGAACTCGGGTTGGGCCACGCCGATGGAGGAGCGCAGCCGTTTGATGGCGGCGATCGCCCGAGGGTCGCCCACGATCGCCGCACTGCGGTAGCCGGTCATCCCCGAACGCTTCGACAGGCTCATGAAGGCGAGCACTCCCCCGGCGCCATCGCCGGCGGCTTGCAGGACCGAAGACGGCGGCGTGTCTCCCTCATAGAGGTCGGCGTAGCACTCGTCCGAACACAACAGGACGCCGGCGGAACGAGCCGTTGCGACGAGTGCATCGAGATCGGCCGCAGCAGTCACACTCCCCGCCGGATTGTGCGGCGTGCACAGCCACAGCATGCGGGCCCGCCCCCACGCATCGGCCGGCACATCTCCGGCCCGCAGGACGAAATCGCCTCCCAGACGGACTCCGATGGCCTCTGCACCGGCGAAGCGGCCGCCTCGCTCATATATCTGATAGCCGGGAGTCCCGAACACGATGGCGTCGCCTGCCGTCCGGTCGATGAACGCCAGGGGCGTTGTGAAAATGGCCTCTTTGGCGCCGCTGGTCGGGACGATCTGGGTGTCGGGATCCACCGAGACCCCGAACCGCCGGTCGATGTATCCGGCGATGGCTTCGCGCAGCCGGGCGAGGCCGGCGACGGTCGGATACTGGGAGATCTCCGGAACAGCAGACTTCAGCGCCTCGGGGATGAAGGGTGGTGTCGGCTCGCGAGGATCGCCAATGGAGAAGTCCACCAGCGGTTCGCCGGCGTCGCGCAGCGCTCTGGCGCGCTCCTGGACCGCCACCATGGGCGACGGCCCGAGTTCAGCGAGCACCGGGTTGAGATCCATCGCAGCAACGCTAGTGCTCTGGCCAGGAACGTTGGCGATGTTCAGG
>JABMPV010000233.1 GCA_013202595.1 bacterium | reverse complement strand
CCCGGCTGTGTCCTCGTCCTCGACGCACGGTGAAGTGCGTCCACGTCCTGCGTCCTTGCCGGATGACGCCCCTGCCTCGCCCTGAACATCGCCAACGTTCCTGGCCAGAGCACTAGCGAAGGAGAGGGGAGTGACCGCCGTGATCGACTGCGGTGTGTTCCCGGGGATGGGGAGCGCACTGATCGGTCGGGCCGCACGCATTCTCGATACCGTCGAGAGCGTACTGGTGTACGTCGGCGGATTGCCCGAGGTCCGCACCTGGCCTTGGGAGTACAAGGCGGTGTTCTCACCCATCGACGTGATCGAGGAGTACACGAGGCCTGCGCGCTACCTGGAGAACGGCAGCCTGGTGACCCGACCGGCGCTCTCCGACCCCGAACTGATCGACTTCCCCGGCATCGGGACACTCGAGGCCTTCAACACCGACGGGCTGCGCACGCTGATCGAGACGATCGGGGCGCCGGACATGAAGGAGAAGACCCTCCGATTCCCCGGGCACATCGAGAAGATGGCGATGCTGCGTGAGTCGGGGTTCCTCTCGGAGGAGCCCATGTCGGTGGATGGACAAATGGTTCGGCCGGTGGACCTGACCGCGCGACTGCTGTTCCCGATGTGGAAGCTGCAGCCGGGTGAGGGCGACATAACGGTTCTCGAGATCATCGTCGCGGGGCGCAAGGACGGCCGCCGGAAGCGCTTCGTCTACGACATGCTGGATCGGTTCGACCACTCGACGGGCACCACATCGATGGCCCGTACGACGGGGTATACGGCCACGACGACGGTTCGCTTGATCAGAGACGGCCTCTACGACCGCACTGGCATCTCGCCGCCGGAGTATCTGGGGAGGGTTCCCGGCTGCGTCTCGTACCTCCTCGACGGCCTCTCCCTTCACGGCGTCGTGTACGAGGAGCGCATCGAGGATCTCACCGACGAAGGCTGAGGGTTCATCCGATGCCGTGACGCGAGGCTCCCGTAGTATCGGACGACTCGGAACTCACGACGGAGGGGCATATGCGGGCACGGCTGATTCCCGGGACGGCGAGAACAGTCGTACCTTTGGCTCTCTGTCTCATCATGGCGGCCTGCACTTCGTCGACTGCGGAGACCACGACGACCACGGCTCCGGTCACGTCGACGACGACTCCGCCGTCCACTACCACCTCGACGTCGACGACCACCACGGTTCCTCCGACCACGACCACCACCACGACGATCGTGGCGCGGCCCGAGGCGGAGATCCCGACCTTCGATGACGACGACGATGTGATCCCGATGGACTTCGCCGTCAAGACGGGTGTGCTCGACAACGGTCTCGTCTACTACATCCGCGCCAACGACCGGCCGGGAGTGAGAGCCGAGTTGCGGCTCGTCGTCGGCGCCGGTTCGGTCGAGGAACAGGACGATCAGAGCGGTGGCGCCCACTACCTCGAGCACATGCTGTTCAACGGGACGGAGAAGTACCCGGCCAACGAGTTGATCCAGGTGTTACAGAGGTTCGGGTCGGAGTTCGGACCGGACATCAATGCGTACACGAGCCTCGAGGAGACCGTCTACGAACTGACGCTGCCCACCGACAGGGCGGAGTTGCTGCCCGCCGGGTTCGATGTCCTTCGTGAGTGGGCGAGTGCGGCCACCATCGACCCGGAGGAGGTCGACCTCGAGCGCGGCGTGTTGCTCGAAGAGTGGCGCCTCCGATCGCAGAGCTTCGGCGGCCGATACTTCGCAGGCGTGATCGAAGCGCTGCTGGCCGGATCCCCGTACGAAGGTCACGACACCCTGGCGGGCCCGGAGACGCTGGAGGCGACGACGCCCGAGGCGCTGCGGGCCTTCTATGACGTCTGGTACCGCACGGACAACATGGCAATAGTGGCCGTTGGGGACTTCGATCTCTCCGAGGTGGAGGATCTCATCGTCGAGATCTTCAGTGACCTCCCCGCCGTGGATGGCCCGCCCCGGCCCGAGCTCTTCACCCATGCCCTCACCGAGCCGGCGTTCTTCATCCTTGCCGATCCCGAGTATCAACAGTCGTTCGTGGAGCTGAACTATGCGCTCCCGGAGCTCCCGGAAGGCACCGTGGGCGCGGTCCGACAGGAGAGGGCCTTCGACCTCGGCTGGGCCATCCTGGTGCAGCGCCTGCAGGACGACGCTCTCGGTGGCTCGACCGTCTTCTTCAATCCCTCGTTTGCGATGAACCCGCTGGTCCGCACCCAGCGGAGCCCGGGTCTGGCCGCCTCGGCGGATCCCGATGAGCTCGCCGAGACCGCGGAGGCCCTCCTCGGTGAAGTCGAGCGAGCGCTGGTCCACGGCTTCACCCCGAGCGAGCTCGAGCGGGCGATCCTTGCGGAGCAGAGTCTCGTGGATGCCGCATACGACCGCAGCGGCACCACCCAGGACGCCGAGTACGCCGCGAGGTACGTCGATCACTACCTGAGCAACTCTCCGATCGACACGGCCCGCCATACGGTGGATTTGGAGCGGCGACTTCTCGAGGAGATGACCGTGGAGCAGGTGGAGGCCACGTTCAGGGCCAGCATCCAGGCCACTGAGCCGTTCGTGATCGTGGTGGGGCCTGAGGACGATGCCGCACTGCTGCCCACAGAGGACGACCTCGCGGCAATCCTCGAGAGGGTGCGAACCTCCAACATCGAGGAGCGCATCGACACCGTCGAGACGATCGACCAACTGATGGATGCACCGGAGCCGGCTGAGATCGTCAGCAACGTCCCGCTGCCCGCCACGACGATCGAGGTGCTCACACTGGACAACGGTGTCAGAGTGATCCTGCTGCCGACGACCATCGTCGAAGACGTGGTCGTGGTCGGTGGCAGCAGCCTGGGCGGATGGTCGCTGGTTCCCGAGGAGGACGCCACCGAAGCCCGGCTGATCAGCGATGTGATCGCCAGTAGCGGTGTCGGCGACTACAGCCAGCTCACGATGGAGCGGTACCTCAGCGGACGGGTGGTCTACATCACCCCCTACATCGACGAGACGACCGAGGGCTTCTTCGGCCAGGCGGCAGTCGATGAGATCGAGACGCTGTTCCAGCTCCTGCACCTGTATGCGACCGCTCCGAGAGCCGACTCCATTGGACTGGATCTCACCATGGATGAGATCAGGCCATTCGCCGAGGACCCGGCATCGACGCCGCAGCTCGCAGTGGCGACTGAACATGCCGACATCCGTTTCGTCGGCGATCCACGGTTCCTGCCGCTGCCCCTCGTCGAGGATCTCGACACGTTCGACCTCGACAGGGGCCTGGAGGTCTTCAGGGAGCGCTTCGCAGATGCCGGCGACTTCGTATATGTGATCACAGGCGATTTCGATCCGGTTGCGACCGAGGATCTCGTTCGACGCTATTTGGGGACTCTCCCGTCTGCGGGGACCCATGAAGCTCCGGCCAATGTCCGCAGTGACCGCACCGAGGGAATCGACCGCTCCATCGTGAGAGCCGGTGCCGGCGAATTCGGTGAGATCTCACTGTGGTGGGATGCGCCCATCGAACTCGACCCCGTCACCAGGGTCCATGCCGAACTTCTGGACCTCGTGATTCGCCAGCGTCTCACCGAGCGCATTCGAGAGGAGCTGTCGGCCACCTACTCGCCGGCTACCCGGCTGACACTCGTGGACGACCCACTGCAGATCATCGAACTGTCGATCTCGATCAGTGCAGACCCGAACGATCTGGAAGACATCGCCGCCGAGGTGATCGCCGATCTCATGGATCTCCGTGACAACGGGCCGACCGTCGACGAGTTGCTCATCGCCCAGGAGCAGCGCACTCGCGACCTGGAACTGTTCAGCAACGAGCAGCTCATCGACCTCCTGACGTTCTACATGCAACGTCCTGCGGAGAGCGCTGAGGACGTCTTCCTGGAGTACCAGCGGACCCTGGATGCGACGGTCCAAGACGTCAGGGCTCTCGCCAGGGAGCTCATCTCGCTCGAGGACTACATCCAGATCGAACTGGTCCCTGAGGACTTCACCGGCTGATCGCCGGCCGAGCGGACGCGACTACGCGGCCGGAGCATGGCTCCGAGCCGCGTAGCGTTGTGTGGTGTCCGGGCCGGTTCGGCCTCACACTCAGTCGGACTCGATACCGAGTTCGACGAAGATGCGGTGCCGTTCAGTGGCGAGAACCTCGTCCGAGATATTCCCGGCTGCGTGGCTTTCGCTCAGCACCCGGAACTCCTCCATCAGAACGGCCTCGTCGGGCCCATCTTCTGCACTTTCAGATGCGGCGGCAGCCTGCTCGCGTCGTTCGCGCTTGGCTACTTTCTGCTCCTGACGGGATCGCTCCCTGGCGCGCTTGGCCATGCCTTCGTGCCCCTTTTGCGCCAAGTCAGGCAGGCCTGACGTTGACTGCTTCGGGACCTTTGCGGCCGGGGGCCACTTCGTAGATCACCGTCTGGCCCTCGGACAGCGAGGCGTAGCCGCTGCCGGCGATGTTGGACGCGTGTACGAACACGTCATCGCCATCGGGTGACGTGATGAATCCGAAGCCCTTCTGTTCATTGAAGAACTTGACGGTTCCAGTCTTTTCCATGATCGACCTCCTGGGTCGTGTATTGCTCGATGCATCGTGCTCGGTATCCCCGAGGCGGATGACCCGACTCGAGAAGGCGGCTCGCGACACATTCGAGTGGCGAGGTCCGAGGAACACCCTGGCGGTAACCCGTTCAGAGGTGGCTAGATCGATACTGCGAGGCCCGAGTATCCTGTCGGGCACGCTGGAGCGTAGCGGCCCTACCGCTCGCAACCGGTCAAACCCGCGATCTGAGACCAGAAACCGCCGGCCGATGCCTCACTCCGGCGTTGGATCCCGGCTCCCGCAGACCGATCTAGAGTCGTGACATGGCCCTACTCGACATGCGTCCCTTCTTCGCCCCCGAAACAGTCGCCGTCATCGGCGTGTCCACATCACCCGACAATCTCGGGCGGGCGATCAGTGCGAATCTGCAGTCGTTCGGGTTCGACGGGATCGTCTACGAAGTGGGCCCCAAGGGGGGGTCCATCTTCGGTCGCCGGATCTACAGGTCGGTCAGCGACATCCCCGATCACGTGGACCTGGCGGTCATCCTGACGCCGGCCTCTGTGGTCCCCGAAATCCTGGCCGAATGCGGGCGCAAAGGCATCCGCAGCGCAGTCATCGAGACCGCGGGCTTCGCCGAGTCCGGCCCGGAAGGTCTCGCGCTCCAACACCGCATCGCTGAAGTGGCTGCCGAGCACGGCATCCGGTTCATCGGGCCCAACGGCATCGGCGTGGTGAACCGCCACAAGGGTCTCGCCACGGCATTCGTCGGGCTCGATCCCGGCCTCAGCGCGGGCGCCATCTCGCTCGTGACCCAATCAGGTGGCGTCGGCATCAGCATCCTCAATGTCCTCGGTTCCGAGGGCAGCGGGCTGGCCAAGATTGTGTCGGTCGGCAACAAGGTCGACATCGACGAAACCGACGTACTCGAGTACCTGATCGGGGACCCCGAGACCGACATCATCTGTATGTACCTCGAGGGGATTCGCAACGGTCGACGGATGCTCGATCTCGCCAGGAGCACGGACAAGCCGATCCTGGTGCACAAGTCGAATATCGGCCAGGCTGCTTCGGGCATTGCGTCGTCTCACACGGCGGCGCTCTCAGCAGACGACGACGTAGTCGATGCGGCCCTCCGCCAGGCAGGAATCGCCCGGTTCCGCGACACGGAGAGCCTTGTCCACTATCTGAAGGCGCTGCAGATGCCGGCGATGCGCGGCGACAACGTGGCAATCCTGTCCCGCTCGGGCGGTCACGCGGTCATCGCAGCGGATCAGATCGATTTGAGCGGCCTGCGACTGGCCCATCTGCCCCAGGACTTCCTCGACGAGGCACAGACCCATCTCCGTGCAAAAGTGATCCGCCTCACCAACCCCATGGACCTCGGCGACCTGTTCGACCTCGATGTGTACGGGCGCCTCGCAGAGCAGACGCTCGCGATGGATGACGTACACGGCATGGCGTTCATGCACACGTACATGGCGGGTCAGGAGGGCCCGGAATCGCAGGAGCTCTTCGAGCGCCTCGAAGCGGTCTCCCGGAGGGCAGGCAAGCCGGTCGCCATCCATGCCGACACTGCGGCGGGTGAGGTGAGCCGTCTCAAGCACGTTCTGCCCGGCCCCGTGTTCGATGAGCCATCCGACGCCGTCCGGGCACTGGCAGCGCTCAGGGACTACTGGCAGTTGGATATCCCTGCGCCGGTGCGGCCCGAAGGCCCAGCAGACCGGGGCGCCGTGGAGTCGATCCTGGCTGCAGCAGAGGCGGAAGGCCGCGACCCGCTGCTCCAGGAGGCGATCGAGATCGTCGGTGCATACGGCGTGCCAGTCGTGGACGCACGCCTGGTCGCCACGGAGGACGAGGCAGTCGCAGCAGCCGCGGAGCTGGGCTTCCCGGTCGTGATCAAGGTGGTCAGCCAGCAGATCTCACACAAGAGCGACTTCGGTGGGGTTCAGCTGAACCTGCGAGGTGAAGAGAGCGTCCGGGCGGCCTATCGGGAGATGATGAGCGCTCTGGCGGAGAGAGCCCCCGATGCGAATGTCGAGGGTGTGCTGGTACAGCCGATGCTCCGGAGCGGTCGAGATCTCATCGTGGGCGCACGACTAGATCCCACCTTTGGCCACATCGTCCTGGTCGGCATGGGCGGCGTCTTCGTCGAGGTCTTCCGTGACACCTCGATCAGGGTGGCGCCATTCGAGCGGGGCACCGCCGAGGCGATGCTCCGCCAACTCAGGGTCTACCCGATCCTGGAGGGCATCCGGGG
>JABMPV010000232.1 GCA_013202595.1 bacterium | reverse complement strand
TAACTCATCGTTGGGTCCTGACTCGCCGAACGTGTCGGCCAGTCCGAGGCGCTTCACCTTGACGGGGTAGTGCTCGGAGAGCGTCTCGGCCACTGCGCCACCGAGCCCGCCGATGATGGTGTGCTCCTCGGCCGTGACGACCAGACCTGTCTCCTTGGCGGCGTCGATGATCGCCTCGATGTCGAGGGGCTTGATCGTCGGCACATGCACCAACTTCACCTCGATGCCGTCGGTAGCGAGGATGTCGGCGGCCTCGAGCACGCGGGCGGTGTGGGTTCCGGTGGAGAACACCGTGACGTCGCCGCCCTCGCGGATGGTGACGGCTTTGCCGAGCTCGAACTGGTAGTCATCGCCGAAGATGATCTTCTCATTTGGGCGGGTGAGGCGCAGATAGACCGGGCCGTCGTAGTCGACGATGGCCTTGGTTGCCTGACGGACCTCGATTTCGTCTGCCGGGCAGACGGTGACCATGTTGGCCATGGCCCGCATGATGGCGATGTCGTCGAAGATCAGGTGGGTCTTGCCGGTCATGCCGGCCAGGAGGCCTGAGTAGCCGCCGGTGATCTTGACGGGAAGCTTCGGCTGGGCGATCAGGACCCGAATCGAGTCCAGTGCGCGAGCCACGGCAAAGCAGGCGAACGTGGACACGAAGGGGATGAACCCGACCGTTGCCATGCCGGCGGCAGCCCCGAGCAGATTCTGCTCTGCGATACCCATCTGATAGAACCGGTCCGGATGGGCTGCCTCGAAGATGTCGGCCCTGGTGCTGCTGCCCAGGTCGCCGTCCATGACGACGATCCGCGGATCGGTCGTGCCCAACTCTGCAACGGCCTCGCCCCAAGCGACCCGGAGCGGCTTGCCCATGGTCAGAGTCATGCTGCACCTCCCTGCCCTGATACTTGCTCGCCGAGCTCGGTCATGGCGATGTCGAACTCCTCGGCGTTGGGTACCCGGGCGTGCCACAGGTAGTTGCCTTCCATGAACGAAACACCCTTGCCCTTGACGGTGTGGGCGATGATGGCCACGGGCCCACCTTCGTGAGCCTTCGCCGCTTCGAGTGTCTCGAGGATGTCGGCCATGTCGTGACCGTCCATCTCGAGTGTGTGCCATCCGAAGGCCGACCAGCGGTCGAAGAGTTGGGTGCCGGTGTAGGAGGGCAAGCGCTCGGCAACCGTGTCCCCGTGCCAGCCGAATTGCTGCAGCTTGTTGTGATCGACGATCACCACGATGTTATCGAGCGCATACCGCTCGGCCACATGGGCGGCCTCCCAGACCGAGCCCTCGTTGCACTCGCCGTCTCCGAGCATTACATATGTCGTGAAGTCCTTGCCGGCGGCTCGTCCACCCATGGCGATTCCGAGGCCACCCGTGAGCCCGAGGCCGAGCGAACCGGACGACATGTCCACGCCCGGTGTGAGGGTCATGTCGGGGTGCCCCTGGAGGCGTGAATCGATTGCATCGAACGTCATCAGCTCTTCGGTGGGAAAGTAGCCGCGCATTGCGAGCTGGGTGTAGAGAGCGATCGAGCTGTGACCCTTGGACAGCACGAAGCGGTCGCGGTCCTCCCAGTCGGGGCGATCGGGGTGGATGTCCAAGACCTTGAAGTACAGGGCCGTCAACATGTCGGTTGCCGACAGGGGGCCGCCGAGGTGGCCACCATTGGCGTTCGCGATGGCCTTGATGATGTGGACCCTGGCCTGTCGCGCCAGCTCTTCGAGCTCGGCGACGCTCGGGTCGGCGATGGTGCTGGTTGTCACGTGGGCGCTCCGCTCACTCGTTCTCGTATGTGTCTTCGTATGACCCGGGGACGACGGGAGGGGAGAAGGACGTCACCATTTCGAGCGGCCCGGGGCCGGTCGAGACGGTGGCATGGAATAGCCCCACGGGGATGTACACCGATACGCCGGGTTCCAACTTGACGGTGTTGACCGGCGAAACCAGCTCTCCGTGCCCGGATGTGATGTAGATGATTTCCTCCTGGGTCGGATGCACGTGGCCCTCGGGGGCGGACCCCTCGGGGAACGTGCCCCAGCCGATGGTCAGGTTCTGCGCACCCGTGAAATCGGGTCCGTGATAGAGAAACCAATCCCGGCCGGGGAGGTGGTGGACCTCAGCCTCTTCGCGGCGTACGGCCTTGAGCATGTGTGCCCTCCCACATGGATCATCGATTATCGATGCCTACGGTACGCCGCCACGATCGGCCAGTCAACTCATGGCGTTCCGGCCACATCTGGCAGGGGAGCGGGGTCCGATTCGGGCCGAACCTGCTGCGTCATGCGCTCCCGCGCGGGACTTCGCCCGACTCCGACACGTCGGTCACCGCTGCGTCCCACGAGGACCGGTCGGCGAGACCTTCGAGATGGCGGATGGTGGACTCGATCTGAGCCGAGCAGGTGACCTTCCACGAGCCATCCTCGAGGAAAGCGTCGTGATCGGTGATCATGTCGTACCCGGTCAGTGTGCGGCAGTCGAGCGAGCCGTGCTCGGCGCGGAAATCGACCATCAACCGCTGGACGAGGCGGCGTGCGACGCGCTTGGCTTGTGAGTGATCGGCGATTCTCTCTCCTGCGAGGCGCCCCACGGCCAGGGCCGCACCGGTGATCGCCCCGCACGTGCCACCCCAGTAGGCGATCCCGCCGTTCAGTGCCATCGCGGCAGAGGAGTCGCCGGCATCGGAGAGACCGTAGTGCTCCTGAAGGGCGACCAGGGAGGCTTCGGCACATCCGTGGGAGTAGTGGTCGGTCACGAAGAGTTGGCGAGCCCGGTCGGCCGGTGCGCTGCTGGACATGGGTCCTCCGCGGGTTGATGTGCGAACTCAACGATAAACGATTATCGTTGATCCTGACTGATGGGTGTAGAGAGCGCCCACTGGCTCGCATGACACGCTGGGCCGAGCCGAACGCCATCACTCCCGGATGGCGCGTTCGGCTCGGCCCAGGCGCGTCAGGGGTCTGTGGCTGCCCTGGTTCGTCACGACGCTCATGATCGCACCCCCCGGCGACATCGTGACGGGGCGGTCCTAGCATCGCCATAGGTCGGCCCGATTCGTCTCTGGAGGTTGTGGATATGGCGATCGTCGTGCTCATCGGCACGCTCGACACCAAGGGCAGCGAATACGCCTTCGTGCGCGGCCGGGTCGAGGCCGCCGGATGTGACGTGATCATGGTGGATGTCGGCATCACCGCAGACCCCGACTATCCCGTCGAGATCAGCAGGACCGAGGTGGCGGCAGCCGCCGGCGCCGACATCGACGAGATCGCAGCGAAGGCCGATCGCGGTGCCGCCGTCCGGATCATGGCCAAGGGGGCCACCGCCATCGTTCGGCGCCTGTACGACGAGGGCAGACTCCACGGCGCTCTCGCATGCGGTGGCTCCGGGGGATCGTCCATCGCCGGCGCAGCCATGCGGGCGCTGCCCGTCGGTGTCCCCAAACTGATCGTCTCGACCATGGCCGCGGGCGACATCTCGCCGTTCATCGGCACATCCGACATCGCGATGGTCTACTCGGTCGTGGACATCGCCGGCGTCAATCGGGTATCGGCGCAGATCCTCGGCAATGCCGCAACGGCGATGGCGGCGATGGCAACAGCGGCTGAGCATCCCGCCGATGACGTGGACATGCGGCCGATGGTGGGGGCGACCATGTACGGAACCACCACCGCCTGTGTCAATCGGGCCAGGGCATACCTGGAGGACCAGGGATACGAGGTCCTGGTCTTCCACGCGACCGGCCCCGGCGGTCTCGCCATGGAGGCCCTGGTGGACAGCGGGCACATCACCGCGGTCCTGGATGTGACGACGGCCGAGATCACCTGCGAGGTGGCCGGCGGCACGTTCACTTCGGGGCCCGATCGCCTCGAGGCGGCAGGCGTGCTGGGCATTCCCCAGGTCGTGACCTTCGGGGGAACCGACATGATCGCCTTCTCACCACCGTCTGAGGTCCCGGCATCCTGGAGCGAGCGCAACCTGTACTCACACAATCCATCGGTGACACTGGCCCGCACCAGCGCAGACGAGGCGGCCCGGATCGGATCGATGATCGCCGGGAAGCTGAATGCGGCGACCGGGCCGGTCTCGGTCTTCATCCCACTCGGCGGGACATCGTCCTACGACCTGCCCGGTGCCATCTTCCACGACCCGGCCGCCGATGCGGCCATGTTCGCTGCGGTGCGCGAGGTGCTCGATCCGTCGATCGAACTGATCGAGATGGACACCGACGTCAACGATCCGGCCTTCGCCGAGGCAATGGCCCGCCGACTGCACGAGCACTATCAGGAGTGGGCTGCGGGGCGGTAGGAAAGCTCAACCGGCGGATTGTTGGCGGGCGCGAATTGTGTCTCATGCTGGGGTTATGTTGTGTGAGTGGTAGCACTTTCGAACTTTGATGGGTCCGGCGATGTGATTGTCGCTGAGGTCCCTGATGCTG
>JABMPV010000231.1 GCA_013202595.1 bacterium | reverse complement strand
GTAGGTGTCCTGCGTCTCGTGGTCGAAGGTCGCGGACGTCCGCAACGTGCCGCCGACGATGGCCCCGATGGTCCCAAACTCCTTGCCGACGGTGTAGACGTCGTCGGCGATGCTGCGCAGGATTCCCAGGGTGTCGTCGGGCCGGGCAGAGGTGGCGAAATCGAGGTCCTGGACCACACCGATCCTGCCCAGCAGCGCATCACGCACGCTTCCCCCCACCAGCAGCAGATCGAAGCCGGCGTCGGAGAATGCGCCGGCCAGTTCCATGGGCACGCCGTCGGCGCGCAGCAGGTTCTGCAGTCGTGGGGGGATCACACGGCAATCGTAGGTGAGCCGCGGTCCGGTCCGGGGTCGAGATCTGCCCACTGCCGGAACGCACCTCCCGCTCAGGTGGCGAGGATCCCCGCCTGCTGGGCCCGCACCTTCAGATCGGCGGGACGCGAGGCGTTGCGCATTGCCTCTTCAGGAGTGACCGTCCCCGAGGCGAGCAGTCTGAGAATCGCCTGATCGAAGGTCTCCATCCCGTAGTACGCGCCCTCTGCAATGACTTCGTGGAGGTCGGAGGTCTGCACGGGGTCGATGATCCTCTCCCGTGCTCTCTCGGTGTTCACCAGGACCTCGACGGCGGGCACCCGGCCAGATCCGTCGGCCTTCCTGAGGAGTCGCTGGCTGATGACCGCTCTGAGCGACCCGCTGAGGACCAGCCTCACCTGACGCTGCAGCCGATCCGGGAAAAAGTCCAGGATCCGGTTGATGGTCTCGACGGCATCGAGTGTGTGCAGCGACGACAGGACGAGGTGCCCGGTCTCCGACGCCTTGAGCGCTGCGTCGATGGTCTCCATGTCGCGCATCTCGCCGATCATGATGACGTCGGGGTCCTGACGGAGCGACCGTCGGACGGCCTCTGCGAAATCCTTGGTGTCGTCGCCAACCTGACGCTGGCTGATGATCGACATCTTGTCCTGATGGACCACCTCGATCGGGTCCTCGATAGTGACGATGTTCACCCGACGCGTGCTATTGATCGAATCGAGCAGAGTCGCCAGCGTGGTGGTCTTTCCCGATCCGGTAGGGCCGGTGACGAGTACGAGGCCCCTGCGCTGAGCTGCGATGGTGCCGAACACCGGCGGCAAGCCCAGTTCCTCGAAGGTGTTCTCCGGTGGGACCAGTGCCCTGATCGCTATCCCGATCATCCCGCGCTGGCGGAAGGCATTGACCCTGAACCGGCCGAGACCATCGGGTCCATATGCGAAGTCGGCCTCGCTGGTCTCCTTGAATTGAGTGGCGAGATGATCGGGCAGCATCTCATCGAGATACCGCTCCACCTCTGAACTGTCGAGGGCGGGCATCGCCATGACCCGCAGATCTCCATCGACACGAAGCACCGGGGCGGAGCCGACCTTCAGGTGGAGGTCGGACGCGCTCGACTGTCTCACGGTCTCGAGTAGATCGTCGATGATCGGACGGGCGCTCGGCACAGTTCTCCTCAGAAGATGGCTCCCGCGATATCGGCCAGTGAGACCCCCGTCTTGACCGAAGTCTCCGGCTCAGAGAGAGCGCAGATGGATCGCGGATCCGATCAGGTCCCTGCTTGCGGCATGCCGGGACCTGATCCCGGGACGAGCCGATTTGCGGGCACTCTCAGGAGACATCCCAGGAGGTCGCTGCCTGAGCCGTCGCGACGTCGAGTACCTGCCATGACCTGATCGGTGATTCGGCTCCGGTGAGGTCAGGGAAGGCCCCGGCCAGGCCCTGGAGAGACGCGGCAACCGCTTCCTGCATGGCCTCGAGGTGATACCCGCCCTCGAGGAAGAACATGGTCCTGCCCACCGGAACTATGTCGCTAACTCGATACGACATCCGCGCGTAGTCGGGGATCTCCAGCATCAGGTCTGCCAGCGGATCGGCTGCCAACGCATCGAACCCTGCGCTGAACAGCAGCCAGTCGGGGGCGAAGGACTTCAGGATCGGGACCACCACGCGGGTGAATGCTGCGTCGTAGACATCCCCCGCAGTCGCAGCCGGCAGCGGGAGATTGACCGTCAGTCCGGTTCCGGCGCCGTTTCCATCCTCATCGAGCCAACCCGATCCCGGGTAGAAGGGGAACTCGTGAAGACTGATGTAGAGAACCTCACCCGACTCATAGAAGGTGGTCTGAGTCCCGTTGCCGTGATGAACGTCCCAGTCCAGGATGGCGACACGCTTGCCCTGAGCGGCCAGATGGCTGGCGGTCACGGCGATGTTGTTGAAGAGGCAGAAACCCATCGCCCGCGCAGACAGCGCGTGGTGGCCGGGAGGTCGCACTGCCAGGAATGCGGTGTCGGCGACCCCTGCCTCGAGGGCCTCTGCAGCAGCAGGCCCAGCGCCGGCCGACCGCAGTGCAGCCTCCCAGGACTCCTTGCTGGCGACTGTGTCCGCATCGAGGTGCCCACCGCCCGCAGCGCAGAAGTCCTTGATAGATGCCACGTACTTTGCGTTATGGATCGGATACAGCATTTCGACGTCGAGGATCGGTGGCTCTCGCTCGATTACCTCGAGGCCGGACTCGAACACGCCGCGGCGAACCGCCCCGACACGATCGGATCGTTCAGGGTGCCAAACCCCTGTGTCGTGCTGTTCGAACACCTGGTGTCCATAGAGAGCGACTCGCACCGTTGAGAGTCTGCCAGGTCTGCGAGCGGCACCGTCCTCGCCCGGCGGTCCACCATGACGAATCCGACCCTCTTCACCCCCGATACCATCCGCGAGCCACGATTGGTTGGATCTATGGACGTGCGAGTCGAAGGTGAGTGGCCGAACGCGGTGACGCTGCGCCGCGGCTGGCACCGGGCCGAGGCACGGCCCTGGAACGACTCCGTTCCGTTCGCCCATCTCCGGCTGATCAGGGGCGGCTCCGCCTTTCTCGACGATTGCGCATATGCACTCCGGGGCCTGGGAGCAGATGGTGTCCTGAGCCCTCCCGTCACCGACACCGCACGGAAGATGTGGGAGGACGCCGGATTCCACTTCCACGCCATGCTCCATCTCCTCCGCAGGGAGTTGGACGACCTTCCGACACCCGACCACCTCGTGGCACTCGGCTCACCATCCGACATGCGTGAGATGCTGCGCATCGACGGCGAAGCCTTCGATGCCTTCTGGCGCTTCGACAAGAGAGCCATCCAGGA
The DNA here is from genome assembly GCA_013202595.1 of bacterium. Taxonomy (GTDB): domain Bacteria; phylum Actinomycetota; class Acidimicrobiia; order Spongiisociales; family UBA11373; genus JABMPV01. Next base: position 4,252 of record JABMPV010000231.1, on the reverse strand, counting down.
AGCCCTCACTGCCACCCCCAATGCGGCCATCCACATCGTTCGCCGCCCCAACAACACGTTGGCCGGGTTCTCCATCACGGGCCTCGGCACGGCCATCTCATATCTGCAGCGAGTCGCCGTCGACCCGCAGTGGCAGGGCAGGGGCATCGGCCGGTCTCTCATCAGGACGTCGGCTCTCTGGGCGAGGCGCAACCACGCCCAGGCGATCGTCCTCAACACCCAGACAGAGAACACAGCAGCCATCGCCCTCTACGAATCCGAGGGGTACAGGGTGTTGCGCGAGGAGTTGGCCGTCCTGCGAAAGTAGCGGGACTAAACCATCGGAGGGATACTGTGATTGCGATCGTGACGGACTCGGGATGCGACCTCCCGGTCGATCTGCTCGACGAGCGACGAGTGACCGTCGTCCCGTTGACGATTCGCTTCGGTGAGGATGAGTTCATCGACCGCGAGACCCTGGACGCCGACGCGTTCTGGTCGCGGCTGCTGTCCGACGCACCCCATCCCAGCACGGCGGCTCCTTCGGTCGGCCGGTTCATCGAGACATTCGAGTCACTGGCGGACGACGGCGCCGACGGCATCGTGGTGATGAACATGTCGTCGAGCATCTCGGCAACCCATCGCTCGGCAGAACTCGCCAAGGAGGCCTTCACCCGGGTCCCCGTCGATGTCATCGACACTCGCCTGGTCTCCGCCTCGCTCGGTCTCGCCGTGCTGGAGGCGGCCGGAGCCGCACTCGACGGAGCATCATTCGAGGCAGTCTCCTCCATCGCCAGGGACGCTTCGGCATCGTGCCGGCTCTTCGCAGCGCTCGACACCCTCGAATACCTCAGACGGGGCGGCCGCATCGGACGAGCCCAGGCATTCTTCGGCAACCTGCTCGACGTCAAGCCCCTCATCTCCTTCGAAGGAGGCGAGGTGACCGCCGCCGGAAGGGTGAGGACCCGCCGGAAGGCCGTCGAGGCCATCCGCGAGCGCCTCGGTGAGATCTCCGGGTCCGCCGTGACCGTCGGAATCCTTCACAGCGACCCACCTGGCCTCGATGTATTCGTCGATGAGGTGCGTGCCGCGGTCGGCGCAGAGATCGTGGTGGCGCGGCTCGGGCCTGTGGTCGGTACCCACGCGGGGCCGGGAGCACTCGGGATCGTCTATCGCGAGTCTTGATCGCCGGTCCCCCGCCTGCCGATTACGGTTCCGGGTGTGACCGACCGTGTCGATGCCGACCTTGCCCTGATCGAGCGATACCTCGCCGGTGATGTCGACGCGTTCAACGAGTTGATGCGTGCCCACGAGGATCGAGTGTTCGGCATCTGCCTGCGCATGCTCCGTGACAGGGACATGGCACTCGACGCAGTCCAGGAGACGTTCATCACCGTGTTCCGCAAGGTAGATCGGTTCGCAGGGCGATCGGCGTTCAGCACCTGGCTGTATCGGGTCGCGGTCAACACATGCTACGACGTGACCAGGCGGACCCGGCGAACTCAGGCAGACCCGCTACCAGAGGGACGGGACCCGGCCGATCCCTCATCTCAGGACGAGTTTCTCGCTGTAGAAGTGCGTCCCGACATTCAGAAGGCTCTCGATGCGCTTCCCCAGGAATTCAAGGCCGCAGTGGTGCTCGCCGACCTCGAAGGCCTTGCTCTGCAGACCGTCGGCGACATCCTGGGCGTGCCGGTGGGCACCGTGAAATCGCGAGTCTTCCGGGGCAGACGATTACTCGCTGAAACTCTCGGGAACCCAACAGCACCTTTCGACCCTCAAAGGGACGAGCATCATGCATAGTCACGACCCGGATATCGTCGCCGCACTCGCAGAGGGAAACCTCTCCCCCACAGAAGAGCGCGCCGCTATCGCCAGGATCGACGATTGTGCCAGGTGCTCGACGGATCTCACCTCCCAGCGATTCGCTCTCGAAGCCATCCGCTCTGCAGAGACTCCGGCGCTCACCCCCGAGGAGAGCACGCAACTCCGGGCATCCATCGCAGAGGCCATAGGCCTTCCGGCGCCCACGCCCGAGGCCGAACGCAGGAAACGCAGGATCCCGTGGCCGGCCATCTCGATCGCCGCTGCATCTCTGGCTGCGATCGTCGCCGTGGTACCGGTGATGGGCCTCCTCAACACGAGTGCCGATGACTCCGGCGGCGACGCCGTGGCGGCGATCGAGAGCGTCACGTCGATGGTGCCCTTGGAAGTAGGCGATGAATTCTCGGCGCGCGATGGCCTCGACGCCGCCGCTCCTCCCGGCACCGAAGAGCTTTCGGTGGCCGAGGTGGCTCCGCCGCAGACAGAATCCGGAGGCGGAGACGACACGGTGAGTTCTGCGGCGCCCGCCACTACGGTCAATGCCTCCGGGGCGGCCGCAAAGATGCTCACGATCGACGACCTCCAGCTCCTCATCACCGACCGCGTTCTCATCGGCACCCTCGACCTGTCCTACGACGAGGAGTGCACGGGCATTGCGGCCGAGCAACTCGATGGCGAGGTCTTCCAACCCGCAGGCGAGATCGACGTCGCCGGTGTCGGAGGGAAGGTGTTCGTGATCGTCACAGACGACGGGGTCATCGAGCGGGCCGTCGTGCTCTCCATCTCCGATTGCTCTGTGCTCTTCACCACCCCGTGAACCGCCGGGTGCCGGCTGTGGACTAATCTCACTGTCGTGGACGACTTCCCAACGAAGATCGCCGATTTCCTCGAGGCCGCAACCGATCGGATCAGGAAACTCACGGTTGATCGGGTCGCCAAGATCCTCACATACATCGCGCTGGGGTTGGTTGCCCTGACGCTGGTCAGCATGGCGCTGCTGTTCCTCTTCGTCGGTCTCTTCCGGGTATTGGGAGAATTGACCAACAAGGTGTGTGGGTGCACTTCATACATGGAGATCACATACGCGATCGTCGGCGGACTATTCCTGCTGATCGGTGCGTTGCTTTGGTCTAGGAGGATCGAGAAGGATCCCAAGACCGGAGTCGAAGCACAGACATGAGTGAGAAAGTCATCATCATCGGGTCGGGCCCGTCCGGCCTGACCGCAGCCATCTACGCCGCCAGGGCCGACCTCGAACCCCTGATGATCGAAGGCATGGAGGCCGGTGGGCAGTTGATGCTCACCACCGACGTGGAGAACTACCCCGGATTCCCCGACGGGATCATGGGCCCGGAGATGATGGGCCTGTTCCGCAAGCAGGCCGAGCGGTTCGGGACACGAGTCGTATCCCAGAACGTCACCAGGATCGATTTCTCAGAGCGCCCCTTTGGCGTGTGGGTGGACTCAGAGGAATTCAGGGCCGACGCTGTGATCGTTTCGACCGGTGCATCGGCGCGTTGGCTGGGAGTTCCCGGCGAGGAGAAGTTGCGCGGTCACGGGGTCTCTGCATGTGCAACCTGCGATGGATTCTTCTTCCGCGACACAGAGATCGCCGTCGTGGGCGGGGGCGACTCGGCGATGGAGGAAGCACTCTTCCTCACCAAGTTCGCTTCGAAGGTGACCATCATCCACCGCCGCGACGAATTCCGTGCCTCGAGGATCATGGTGACCAGGGCCCTGGAGCACCCGAAGATCGAGGTTCGCTGGAACTCCGTCGTCGAGGAGGTCCTCGGCGAGGACGCGGTCACGGGGATCCGGTTGCGTGACGTCACCTCCGGTGTTGTCGACGACCTCGCTGTCGAGGGCGTGTTCATGGCCATCGGCCACGATCCAAATACCAATCTTTTCCAGGATGTGCTCGATCTCGATGAGGCCGGCTATCTAAAGGTCCACTCAGGGACGATGACCTCAATCCCCGGGGTCTTCGGGGCCGGCGATGTGGTGGATCACACGTATCGACAGGCGATCACGGCGGCGGGCATGGGATGTCAGGCCGCCATCGATGCCGAACGCTGGCTCGACGGTCAGGAATGACCTGGCCCCCCAATCCGTTGACAGAAACACACTGAACTCTCAGGAGGTGAGGGCCGCCCCGGGCGGCCGGACGACCATGGCCGACAACATGATCACAGCCAGCGATGCCGCATTCGGAGACCTCATCAGCGGAGAGACCCCCGTACTGGTGGATTTCTGGGCGGAATGGTGTGGCCCCTGCCGCATGATCGCCCCCATCCTCGAGGAGATGGCCGGTGAGTACGCCGGCAAGATCTCGATCGCCAAACTCAACGTCGATGAAAACCCCCAGACTGCCATGCAGCACGACGTCATGAGCATCCCGACCATGATCCTCTATCAGGACGGGGTCGAGAAGAAGCGGATCGTCGGAGCC
>JABMPV010000230.1 GCA_013202595.1 bacterium | reverse complement strand
GTACCGGGTCTTCCAGGCAATGGAGGACGCAGGCAGAGTCCGGCGGGGCTACTTCGTCGAAGGCCTCGGAGGCAGCCAGTTCGCCCTCCCGGGAGCCGTGGACCGCCTCAGGATCCCTGCCGGCGACGGGACTCCCGTGACACTGGGCGCTGCCGACCCGGCCAATCCCTTCGGAGCGGCACTCCCCTGGCCCGATACCCCGGGTCGCCCCAGCAGGTCGGCGGGGGCATACATCGTGCTGGTCGACGGATCGCTCGCTGTGTTCATCGAGCGCGGCGGCAAGCGCCTCCTCACCTTCGGCACCGATCCGGGCGTCATGCGGGCTGCGGCCGCCGCCGTGGCCGATCTCGCCGAGCGGAGGCTCCGCAGGATGGTGGTGGCCACCGTCGACGGCGAACCCGCCACGAGCACCGGGTTCGGCGCACTCCTGCGCGAGCATGGTTTTGCCGAGTCCTACAAGGGCCTGGCATTCCGGTCGCGCCGCTGAGCGCGTGGCCCGGATTCCTCCGCCTCAGCCGTCGACTGTCGCCCCGATGACCTCACCCACTGCCTCGTCGCCCGCCGCACCTCGCTCGACCGGGTTCATGAGCGCTATCAGACCGAATGCCCCGACATTGGCGAACAGGAGTGGTCCCATGATCGGCGCCCCTCTGATGAACCGCTCGGCCACCACGACGCCGCGCGACGTGAGGTTGTCGCTGAAGTGCAGCCATGCACCCACGAGGCCCGTGACGATCAACGCGAACATCGTCACCGCATAGACGATCAGGTCGCTCCGGGATGGTCTTCGCAAGACCGCCATCACCCAGCAGATGAGCGCCGCAAACAACCCGACCACCGTGGGGATCCAGAGGTTGGCGTTCTGCCATCCGGTCCGGGCATGATCGAAGACCGCGCTGATGGTCGCGATCATCGCCGCCGCTCCAGTCAGCAGGAAATACACCTGTGTCTTGGCGAGCGGGAGTCGGATCCTCACCCTTCCAACGATTCGCAGAATTCCGCTGTCCGCCGGATCCTCCACCCATGCGGCGCTGATACCCCACAACGCGATGAGCACGAACATCAACGGACCCAGGAATGGCGGGCCCCAAACGAGCAGGCGAGTGCTCAGCCGCTCGGCCAGCGCTCCGGCCGGTAGGCCGGCGCGCTGTAGGTGAAGGACCACTCCGGCGATCCCGACGACGGCACTCGCCAGGAACACGACATTGGCGAACATCGCTGCCGCCGGCCGCGCCCTGACGGCGATCAGGCCGGCGACCAGCAGGAGCAACCCGGCCACGGGCCCGAACACGATCGGGATCATCTCACCAGGCGTGATGCTCTGGCTGATGCTGTGCGCCAGCCAGATGTCGATGCCAAGGAAGACCTGGTTGGCCGCGGCGAGGAGCAGCGCCGCCTGGTCCCGCGAAACGGGAATGCGCAACCGGCCCAGCCTCGGGCTGAGCGTCGCCAGGTGGTGCATGCTCAGCCCCCGGCCGGCTCGAGTCCGGCCTCTTTGAGCTTGTCATCGACCATCTCACGCAACTCGGCCAGCGAGTGGAGCACTTCGTACGCCCCATGCCACTGGGTGTAATCGGGCCCCTGCATCCAGGCTCCGAACTTGGCGGTCCTCCCCCAGTGGTGCCACAGGTTGAAGAACTCGAAGTCGATCGGCTCGTCGAACGGCTCGGGTGTCATGAGCCCGGCGTCCTGCAAGGGCTTGACGATCTCGCGGCTCTCCAGCACCCAGTCGTTGACTGCCAGCGTCGCGGCATCAGCATCGGCGTAGAACTCGTCGACGAAGGTGCCGTTGTGACACTCGAGGCATACGGTCTGCATCCGGACACGATTGCTGTTTGCGTCCGGACGGGGCTCGCTCACCGGCGCGAACAGGAACCAGGTCAAACGGTCGCCCACATCGTGGGTCGTCCCCATGGAGCCGAATCCGCTGAGGTGGCACAGAGCGCAAGTGGGGGCGGGGAAATCGACCGCTGTCGCCCGGCCCGACTCGACGTCCCAGTTCCAGTCGTCGCCGCCGGTCGCGTACGAGATGCCGTGTGGTGATTCCTGGTAGATCTCGAACTGTGGGTGATCCGGTCCGATGTGACAGTGATTGCAGGTCTCGGGCTTCCGCACCTGCTCGAGGCTGAACTCATGCCGGAGGTGACACGCCTGGCACTCGCCGACCGAACCGTCTGCGGCGGGTGCTCCCACGTTGTGGCAACCCTCGCAGGCGAATCGGGTGATCGCCGGGCCCTCCAGGTGATAGAGGCTGTTGCGCTCTCTATCGGGGTTGAAACCGCCTTCGGGGATGGACTCGTACATCTCGAGGTGCTCGGGATTGAGGGCCCCGGCACCCACCATCGCAACATAGGCGGGCAGGGCATGGCGGCTGGCGTTGAACTGCCGGACCTCTGCGGGATGGCAGTCCGAGCACATCGCGGCCGACGGACTGCCGAGGATGTGCGTTCCCTCGTGCTCCAGGGCGCCCGGATAGTCGGCGGCCACCTCATGGCAGTCCTCGCATCCCACATTGGCCAGAGCCATCGTGGACACGCCGTACTGCTCGACAATTCCCGGAGTCGTGCTGGCATGGCACTCGACGCACTCGTTGGTGCTGCCTTCGAGGACGTTGATCCCCTCACCTGCAGCGATGATGGTGTCGGTCGATGAGGCGTTGATCACCAGGATCGCAGCCAGCACCATCAGTACGCCGGCGAATCCGATGATTGCCAGTCGCCCGGTCGTCCACCAGTTCGTAGGGACGGAACCGCCGTCCTGTGCGTCCATGCCACCACTCCTATCGACTGCTTCAGTCAGGCTACGGAATTCTCAACCCCAACGTCAAGTTATTAGCTCAACGTTATGGGACATCATGAATGTTGAGCTTCTAGGATGGCGACATGCGAGTGACACTCGACCGGCGGGGTGACTACGCCGTCCGCGCCGTGCTCGACCTCACCACCCACTCCCCCGACCTCCAGAAGACCCGCGAGATCGCTCAGAGGATGGACATCCCGATGGGATTCCTCTCTCAGATCCTGGCGGAGTTGGTGCGGGAAGGACTCCTCGTGGCCACTGCCGGCCCGTCAGGTGGATACGGACTCGCCCGGCCGGCCGATGAGATCACCGTGCTCGATGTGGTCACCTGTATCGAAGGCCCGGTGACGCTGGAGCGATGCGTTCTGCGAGGAGACGCGTGTGATGCGGCAACTCCATGCGCGGTCCATGAAACATGGGCTGATGCCCAGGCGCAGTTCTCGGCTCGGCTGTCGGCGACGACGTTCGCCGATCTGGCCGGGTGACGGTGCGTCAGCTGCGGAGTCCTGCGGCGATCAGCGGAAGCGCGGTCTTCACCGACGGATCGGCCTCGAAGTAGGCGCCGAGCCGCTGCGCCGCAGCCGTGCGCTTGTGGGTGACGAACCACGCAGGCTTGGGGAACAGCCGGAACGGCCAACTGATCACAGTCTTCTGCGGTCTGTCGATCAAACGGGCGTTGTGGACGAATCCGATGCCGCTTTGGATGTCGACGATGGCCGCTCCGGGGTATCCGCCCCACGGGGTCATGCCGAGGCCGTAGCCCGCACCGGACCACACGTTGACGGCCACGGTGCCGTAGCGCAGCGATGCAACGGCCCGATCCCAAACGGGGCCGAGATGGCGCTGAGTGTCCGGGTCGATCAGGATCGACGTGCTCAGCGTCCCCGTCACCGACTCGTTGCAGAACTCGACCGCTGCCTCCAGGAACCCTGCAGCACCCTCGCCCCCCAGCTCGGTCGTGGCGGCCAGAGAGCAGAAGGCCTCCTCGGTGAACGCCAGGTGGCCGGCCTCAGGCGGCACACCCACGAGCAATGTCGGCGGCACGACGCCGGGCTTGCGGACCCCGAGCGTCTCGATCGACGGATGGGAGGCCACGAACCGGTCATACCGATCCTCGGTGCCCGGGTAATAGGCCGGCCGTGATGGAAGGGCCAACAGCACCCTGCGCAGGGCGTCCAGGAACTCGTCCTTCTGCGGCCAGTCCCGGTGCATGACCAGCACCTTGGCCGCAACACACAGGAAACCGTTGTTCTGCATCATCATCGTGGCGACCCGCTCGGCCTGGAAGCGGATGTCTCTCGCCTTCCACGCGCCCGGCACGATGATCACGGGGCTGACGTTGCCTAGTTCGCTGGTGAAGGGCTTGGTCATGATGGGCGTGCCCGCAGCCTTGCGCCGCTCACCCTCCACTCCGGGGCCAAACACGATTGCGTCATGTGAACTGGCTGCTCCGGTGATGTGGATCTCGTCGACGTCGGGGTGGCCGATCAGGTACGACCCGACATCCGCGCCACCGTATGACGTGCGCACGAAGCCGTCGGTGATGAGATCGTCGAACATGCGCTCGACGAAGGGACCGATGTAGTCGTTGACGGGATTGAACTTGACGATCGCCGTAGAGCCGTCGGCGATCAACTTGTGCACCACATCCAGCGGCCCGATGCTGGCGACGTTCCCGGCCCCGAGGACCAACCCCACCCCTGGATCTGGAGGGGCCTTCGTGTAGAAGGAGCCGAGATGATCGTCGATCTCGCCGAGGCCGACCTCAGGATCGATCCACACGTCGGCCGTCATCCCGCGATAGAGCACCCGATCCCAGGCGTCGGCCGGCATGACCCGGACGGTGACCTGTCCGTCGGGCCGGACAGCCAAATCCTCGTCGGTGGTGGCAGTCGAGCCGGTCCTGGCAATCGTCTCGAGCGTCTCGATCAGAAACCGAACCGTCCGCAGCGTGGTGACTATCCCCGAAACCCAGTCCTCACCGGTGTATCGCTCGTCGACGCCCTTGGACCGGACCGCAGCACCGACCATTCCGGGTGCTGCCTCGATGACCCGTCTCTGAACAGAACGGAGATACTCGATCCGATCGTCGATGGGCAACGCCGCCCAGGTGGGAGCACGGTCGCGCAGCGTGGCCAGTGAGCGATCACACTGGAAGCGTGACGTGGATGGGATCGGTCGCATCACGGCGGTCATCGAGGCTCCTCGGAAGTCGCCTCAGCCTAAGGGTATTGGCGATGGGTCGCAGGCTTCACCCGTGGTCGGCTCCGAACCTCTGCCGGGGTCCACGGGGTGGCCGATCAGCTCACCGCCTACGCCCCGTCCCGGAGGCCGCGCAGGTAGGAGAACGAGTAGATACCGGCCCCGTGGTCGTCGGGCGTGAATGTGAGGCCCAGCGCATACTCGCCGACTAGGCGCACATCGGAGATGCGGATCGGGTCGAGGC
>JABMPV010000229.1 GCA_013202595.1 bacterium | reverse complement strand
TTCCACTGGAACGTGACCGGCCCCATGTTCCGCAGCCTGCATCTCATGTTCGAGGAGCAGTACGTCGAACTGCGGGACGCGGTCGACTTGATCGCCGAGCGCATCCGCGCACTCGGGTACCCCTCCCCGGGCAGCTTCACCGAGTTCGCCGCTCTGACGTCGGTTCCAGAGGGTGTGGGCACCACCGAGGCGATGGAGATGGTCCGGGCGCTCGCATCTGGCCATGAGACGGCGGCCCGGACGGCTCGCGCAGTCGTCGCGGTTGCCGAGGCGGCCGGCGATGTGGCCACAGCCGATCTGGCGACGGTCCGCATCGACACCCATGAGAAGACGGCGTGGATGCTGCGGGCAACCGCCGCCTGAGCTGAGGCCCTTGCTGGCACTGGTGGCTCGACCGACAAATGGATTCCGCTTTCGCGATCACCCTGATCTCCGTCGGCTGCGCCCTGGCGGCCTGTCTGTGGGTCTTTGCGCTGGTCTCGAAGGGCGAGGGGGAGCGCCGCGCCACGCGCGTCTCGGCGCTGGCCGGGCTTGCGGTGGGAGCGACCCTCGTGGCGATGGCCGCTGTCCCGGCGGGTCCGCGCCGTATCGCCGTCGGCGTGTTGATCGTCTTGGTTCTGGCGGCCGCGGTCGCCTGGTTCCTTCCTATCGGCACATCGGTTCCCGCCAACGGGCGTCCTGATCGCCGGGTCGACGAACGGGATATCGTGTTCGCCAGAGCGCGCCTCGAGCCGGGGACAGAGCGCTTCGATGCCTACTACGCGGCTCACCCCGGGCACCGGCAGGGAGATGAGAGGACCCGTTCGCTGCCGGGATTGCTGTCGGATGATGCCCGCATGGCCGAACCGGAGGCGTTCGCCACCGCGCGGGGGTCGTTCGAGTTGACTGAAGCGCTGAAGGAGTCCGTGGATGGGCCGGTCGCTCCGGTCGCTGCCGGGTTGGGGCCGGAGGAGGCATCCCGTCTGGTGAAACAGGTCGCCGCCTATCACGGGGCGGTCGACGTGGGGATCACCCTGCTGCGGGACTATCACGTCTACTCGCACGTGGGACGGGGGTCAGGGGAGTACGGGTCCGAGATCGAGATGACCCACGCCTGGGCGATCGCCTTCGCCGTCGAGATGGACCACGGGATCATGCGGGCCGCTCCGGAGGCTCCCGTGGTCGCCGAATCGGCCCGCCAGTACGTCGAGGCCGCCAAGATCGGCATCCAACTGGCGGCCACCATCAGGGAGATGGGATACCCGGCGAGGGCCCATATCGATGGCAACTATCAAGTGATCGCCCCTCTGGTCGCAGTCGATGCCGGACTCGGCGAGATCGGCCGGAGGAGCATCCTGATGACTCCCCGCCTGGGCCCGCGAGTCCGCCTGGGGGTGGTGACCACCGACCTGCCCCTGAGCCCCGACGGGCCGGGGGACGACTCGACGGTGCTCGACTTCTGCGCGACCTGCCTCAAGTGCGCGGAGAACTGCCCGAGCAGTTCCATCCCTTTCGGGGACAGAGAGGCGGTCGACGGCGGCCTCCGCTGGGTCCTCGATGCCGACACGTGCTTCCGGTACTGGAACCTGATCGGCACCGACTGTGGCAAGTGCATGGCGGTGTGCCCCTATTCGCATCCCGACAACGCCGCCCACAGCATCATCCGCTGGACGCTCCGTCGCTCGGGGGCGGCACGAAGGGCTGCTCTGTGGACGGACGATCTGGTCTACGGGCGCCGGCCGTAGACGCCCGCCCGGTGCGTCCGGGGGGATTCGAGAGGTCGTCGGGCTCTTGAACCCGACCGGAGTCACGGCCTCCGATGAGAGCGGCCGGGTGGACTCAGTCCAGAAGGTCGATCATCCGGGTCATGAGCCGGTACGGCCGGCCGGGGTTCTCCATCTGGTTGAACGTGCCGGCGACATAGATGGCTCTCTTGGGATCGTGGAAGGCGAACGACCCGGTGGAACCGGAATGCCCGATCAACCCTGGCGGGGCCTTGAAGGGTGACATCCAGCGGGGCACTGCGAACCGCATCAGGCCTCCGCCGTACTCGAGGGGGAAGAAGATCGGATTCCACTGCTGCGTCATGAGCGCCAACTGATCCCCGGTCAGCAACTCTCCGCCGAAGAGGGCCCGGAGGAATCGCAAGCTCTCGACCAGTGTCGACACAACACCCCCGTCCGGCGCAAACGACGACATGGCCAGCGGGATATCCAGAGCGCGAGCTTTGAAGTACATGGCAGCCGGCGCCGGCTGTGTCAGCGTGTGGTCGAAGACGTAGGTGTGCTGCAAACCGAGCGGCTCGAAGATCGTCTCCTTGAACGTCCCGGCGACGTTCCTACCGGTGACCGCCTCGATGATCGCTCCCAGCAGCGAATAGTTGGTGTCGCTGTAGTGGGCCCTCCGGCCATCTCCGGCACCCGGAGCGAACTCTGGGGACAGAAGGCGCACTATTGCGCAGACATCGCCGATCGTGAGTGCTCGATCCCGGCCCTGCCTGAGGTCATCCGCCAGACTCGATCCACCCTTCGGTGTGCCGTCGAAGTAGTCGGCCAGTCCGCTGGTCTGATCGAGCAGTTGGGCAACCGTGATCGACCCGCCGTGATCTGTGCCATCGATGACGTGGATGCCTTCGACGAGGTCCTCGCCGAGGTACTCGGAGATCGGCGAATCGAGGTCGATCTCTCGAGATCCTGCCAGCTTCATGACCGCTGTTGCCGTGTACATCTTCGTGATGCTCGCCAGGTGGTAGGGCGTATCGGGGGTCATCTCGGCTGAGCCGTCGACATCACAGAAGCCGGCAGCCGCAGCAGCATCGATGTGACCGTTCTCAGACTGGATACCCGCCACGATGCCGTGCGCCTGCCCCCTGCTGACGTAGCGGTCGACCATCGTCTGCACCCGCGATTCGAGGTCACTCATCGGCATGGGAGAACCCTACCGATGCAGCAGTACACCGGATCCAGGTCGAATCACGACTGGCGTTCCGGTCGGCTCTTTCCGACGAGCCGGGATGATCTGGAGATCCTGAGGTCGAGCCGGTGATCGAATCCGGAGGTTGTGACAGGGTTCCGGGAGACCCCTGGAATCTCTGCCCCGGGTTTCGTCGGGACCCGGGACTCTGCGCTCGTAGGATGGCTCGATGACTTCATTGCCACCTGGTGACCGACTGACGCCGGCGACGTTGGCGACCGACGAGAACCGATTGTCGGCGCTCTTTGGGGAGGTGGACGATCTCCTGCCGCTGTGGATCGCCGAGCCATACGTGGACCTGGCCCCGGCGATCGTGGAAGCCATGCGGTCGCGAGCCGGGACCGGGTGGTATGGGTACGAGACGAGGCCCGGTGAGGTCATCGATGCGTTCTGGTCCTGGGCCTCCGACCGGCACGGTTGGACGGGATCGGATCTCATCACGACGGTGAGCCCGAGTGTCGGGACCACGATCGGGGTGCTGGTCGACCGCCTCACGTCGCCGGGCGACGGCGTGATCCTGCAGCCGCCGGTGTTCACCGACTTCAAGCCCCTCGTGGTGGGAGCAGACCGGGAGGTGGTCAAGAACCCACTCGTCATCACCGGGGGCCGGTACGAGATGGATCTGGCCGATCTCGAGGCGAGGGCCGCCGACCCGGCAAACCGTCTCATGATCCTCTGCAATCCTCACAATCCGGTCGGCCGGGTCTGGTCGCTGGACGAACTGGTTGCGGTGGCTGAGATCTGCGCGCGACACGATGTGTTCGTGATCGCCGATGAGATCCACGCCGATCTCGCTCTCGCTCCGCATGCGTGGGTGCCGTTCGCCAGTGCTTCCGAAGGTACCGGGGTCTCCTGGGCTGCAATCCATGGGCCGATCAAGACGTTCGGGATCGCCGGGTTGTGCGACACGCTGATGATCTCGGATGACGAGGACGTGAGCGCAGCGTTCCGGGATGCGAGCAGCCGCTTTCACCTGACCCGCAACAACGTCTTCGGGATAGCGGCGTTCACCGCCGGCTACGCCGATGGTGCAGGGTGGCTCGATGAACTGCTGACTCTGATCGCGGGAAACGCGGCCCTGTTGCGAGATGGTCTGCCCGACGGGATCGAACTCATCGAACCGGAAGGCACCTACCTGGCATGGCTCGACTTCCGGGCCCTGGGCATGGATGTCCCCGAACTGGCGGAGTGGCTGGCCACATCCGCTCGCCTGGCCCTCAGTCCGGGGCACTGGTTTGGTCGAGAGGGTGCCGGATTCGCGAGGATGACGATCGCCGCCCCGACCGACCGGATCGTCACGGCAATCGATCGCCTGTCCGACGCTGTCCGTTGACCGCCCACTACTGAAGACGCCGGCTCAGGAGATGCGCCGGAACAGGTAGGCGAAGGGCGATCTGGTGTACAGGATCCCCTTGCCCCTCTCGTGCAGGTACTCGGGCGTGATCTCCACGGGCGTCTTGGGGATGAGGAATGCATCGAGGTCCTGGTCGTCTATCCGGTAGTCACCCGAACGAGTGATCACCACCGCGGCGAGTTGATATGCGGGGTCGAGCGTCGCCATCGCGGCGTCGCCATGGCTGGAGTTGACCAGCAGTGTCCCGCCGACCTTCAGGTACTTCGAACAGTGCTCCGACACGAAGCCGGCGTACAGCGAGATGAGGAAGTCGAACGATCGTTCGGGGAGGTCGAACGGCAGGGTGTAGTCCGCTCTGATGAAGTCCAGCTTTGGGCTCCTCGGCGAACCGCGGTGAGTCCGGATGATCTCCTTGACCCCACTCCTGTCGGAGAAGAAGGTCTCGGCCCTGCGATCGGAGTCGAGGTAGGTGACGGAAGGCCACAGGAAGGACGGTGCGATATCGACGAAGGAACCGGGGTAGAGGACGGTCTCGATGTCCGTCCATTCCGAGATTGCCCGGAAGAGTCGCCAGTGGTCGTCTTTGTGCTGATCCTGCTTGGCCCAGAGTTCTCTGGTGACGTCCTTCATGAGCGCATCCTATGACGGACGCCCGGCCGTTGGGTCGTCCGGGCCGAAACCTCAGCAGCTGTCATGTGCCCAGGCATGCATGGCGTTGCTCCCGGGAATGAAGTCGGTGGCTGATTCCACGGCGGCCTGCGCCTCGTGGTACTTCAGGTTGTCCCCGGCCTCGGAAGCGATCTCATCGGGCGCCAGGTCTACGAGGACGCCGGCCCAGGCGACAATGTGACCGATTCGATCATTGAAGGAATCATCGGTGATCGGGACGGCCTCGGAGAGTGCCGTGGAGTACCCCCCGTCGAAGACCGAGCAGAACGTCGCATTCTCCCGGACCTCGATACTGGTCTCTGTGCCGCCGTCTCCGCAGCCTGCGAGCAGCAGCGCCACGACCACGACCATGAGCCAATTCCGCATGGACCCTCCCCTCGATGACTCAACCGTACCGGTCCATCTCGGGGGCCGCGGTCGACTCGATCTAGTGGAGCAACTCGAGGGCGTGGCCTCTGAAGTCGAACTCGTCGTCGATGAGACCGCTGAGTGCTAGTCCGTTGAGGGCTGCCAGGAGCAACTCGCCGCGGCGGCGGGCCCGATCCTTGGGGAGATCGGAGTGCTCGCGGGCGAAGGCGTCGGCGAAGCGGGCGGCCCGTTCCCTGTGGTGGCGTCGGACCCTGCCTTCGAGGCGGGTATCGCTGACACCACCGCCCACGGCGATGCTGATGTAGATGCGGGCGAGCGATGGATCGTCCTCCATGAACCTGATGTAGGCCTGGACCAGATCCGCCATCGTGTCTATGCCCTCGTGACCGGGGTCGGGGTCGACGGCCTCGATCGCTTCGCGGACGACTGTGAGGATGGCCTGTTCCTTGCTCTCGAACAGGTTGTAGAACGAACCGGGCTGTACGTCGGCCTGGTCGCAGATGGCTTTCAGTGTGGTCCCCTCCGGGCCCTTCAACGCGAGCAGTTCCCTGATCGCATCGAGGATGCGACGTCGGGTCTCGATTCCGGCTCGTGATCGGGCCATGTCACCTCCAGGGGCGCGAGTTCTGCAATTCGGTCGGGAGATTCCGTCCCGGATACTACGCGATTCTTGATGACTCGCTCAAAACTTGAGGGTACACTCAACTCAGCACGATGACCGCCCGGGAGCGATCGAGCGCCGGGCCGACGAGAGGCGCCCCAGCATGACGAGCCACTACCGGACCAACCTCCGGGACATCTTGTTCAACCTGTTCGAGGCCAACAGGGTGCAGGACACCCTCGCCAATGGGCAGTTCTCCGGTTTCGACCCGGACATCGTCAAGGATCTGCTGCGCGAAGTGGAGCGCCTGTCGATCGAGGATCTCGCCGAGTCCTTCGTCGATGGCGATCGTATCAAACTCGAACTCGTCGACGGCGAGGTGCGGCTTCCCGAGTCGGTCAAGAAGAGCCTCGATGCCTATTACGAAGGCGGCTGGGATCGCTTTGCGCTTCCCGAGTCCCTCGGTGGGGCCGGTTCTCCGCCTTCGGTGCGCTGGGCCGCGGCCGAGATGATCGTCGGATCCAATCCCGGCGTCTACTTCTATGTGTCGGGTGTGCTGATGGCGGCGGTCATCGACGAATTGGGTACCCCCGAGCAGCGTGAGATGTTCGCCATGCCCATGGTCGAGGGCCCGTGGGGCGGCACGATGGTGCTGACCGAGGCGGACGCCGGATCGGATGTCGGCGCCGGCACCACGAAGGCATATCACGTCGAGGGCGACACCTATCACCTCGAAGGCGTGAAGCGGTTCATCACCAGCGGCGAGCAGGACTATCACCCCAACATCATCCACCTGGTGCTCGCCCGACCAGAGGGAGCCGGCCCCGGCACCAAGGGCCTGTCGATGTTCATCGTTCCCAAGTTCCTGGTGAATCCCGACGGATCGCTCGGCGAGCGCAACGGTGTGTTCGCCACCAACCTCGAAGACAAGATGGGCATCCGGGCTTCGACGACGACCGAACTGACCTTCGGGATGGAACAGCCCTGTGTCGGCTACCTCGTCGGCGGATCGCACGAAGGCATTCGCCAGATGTTCATGGTCATCGAGGATGCCAGGATGCTGGTCGGCACCAAGTCGATGGCCACGCTGTCGACGGCCTACCTCAATGCCCTGGATTACGCCAAGGAGCGCAAGCAGGGTCCGGATCTGGCCAACGCCAGGGACCCCGAAGCCGCCAGGGTCTCGATCATCGACCATCCCGACGTGCGCCGGCTGCTGATGGATCAGAAGAGCCATGCCGAGGGCATGCGGGCTCTGGTCTCGTACACGGCTGCGATCGCCGACAAGGTCAGGCTCGATCCAGACGAGCCGTACTGGACCAAGCTGGAGGACCTGCTGCTCCCGCTGGTCAAGGGGTACTGCTCGGAGCGGGCATACGACCTCATCGGCCAGTCCATTCAGGTCTTCGGTGGCTCCGGCTACACGAGGGACTACCCGATCGAGCAGTACGCCCGCGATGCCAAGATCGACACCCTCTACGAGGGCACGACCGGCATCCAGGCGATGGACCTGTTCTTCCGCAAGATCGCCCGTGACCGGGGCGAGACGCTGATGCGACTCGCGGCCGAGATCACCGAGACGGTCAAGGGTGGGGACACCGACGATTCGCTGGCCGTGGAGCGTGAGCGCCTTGGAGCGGCGATGGACGACATCCAGGGGCAGTTGGGTGTGATGGTAGGCAACCTGATGGGGGCCCAGGCCGAGCCCGAGTCGATCTACAAGGTCGGGCTTCACACCAACAGCATGCTGGACAGCCTGTCGGAGGTCGTGATCGGGTGGCTGCTCATCAAGCACGCCGAGATCGCCCTGGCGGCGCTCGACGGGGCCACGGGGGCCGATGTCGGCTTCTACGAGGGCAAGGTCGCCTCGGCACGCTGGTTCGCCAGGACCGTCCTGCCTAAGACGGCACGGCGCCGCCGCCTCGCCGAGGAGGAGCAGGGCGAGGTCATGGCGCTCGCCCACGAGGTCTTCTAGGGTCCGGCCCGTCCAGAGACGGAGAGCGATGACCTCATCGGACGGCGGGCCTGCCGTCTCAACACTGACGCGTGTCGCCGGTACCGTCGTGCTCGCCCTGGGTGGAGGGGCGCTGTTCCTCACGGTTGCCGGGTTCCTCGGCAGGCTGTGGTGGGTGTTCGATCTCGTGGCTAACTTCCGGCCGCAGATGTTCCTCGTCACGGTCGTGCTCGTCGGAGCGGCCGCTCTCGCGCGGCAGTTCCAACTGACTGGCGCCCTCGGTGTCGCGGCCGCGCTCAACCTGATCACGCT
Source organism: bacterium (assembly GCA_013202595.1). Taxonomy (GTDB): domain Bacteria; phylum Actinomycetota; class Acidimicrobiia; order Spongiisociales; family UBA11373; genus JABMPV01. The sequence continues at coordinate 36,809 of JABMPV010000229.1, read as the reverse complement.
CTGGCCGTTCCTCACCGGCATCCCTCTTACGCCACCGGGAGGCGAGCCGACGCTGGAGATCCTGTCGTTCAACGTCGGGGTCAGCAACCCGCAACGAGGCGATGTGATGGCCTTCATCGCCGAGGAGGATCCGGACCTGGTGATCCTGCTGGAAAGCAGCTTCGAGTGGGAGGCGGCGGCATCGGCTGCCGGGCTGCCGATGCGGATGGTGTCGGTGGTGCCTCCGACGTTCGTATCGGGCATCACCGTCATGGCGCGTCCGGAATTGGGGGCGTCTCTGCTCGGGGCGGAGTTCACGCCGGTTGAGGGGGTTGGGGTGAGGGTGGGCCTCGACGGGAGGTTCGTCGACGTGCTCGCGATCCACCCTCCGTCGCCGACGTCGGCGGGCCGTGCCGACCGCCGCGATCTGGTGCTCGCCGAAGCCGGAGTCTGGGCGGCCGGCCGATCACTGCCCACCATCGTCGTCGGCGACTTCAACGCCACTCCGTGGTCCCACGCCTACAGGTCGATGCGCAGGGAGACAGGATTCGCCGACAGCCTCGAGGGCAGGGGCCTGCAACCCACCTGGAGAGCGGGAGCGGGGCCGCTGATGATCCCGATCGATCATGCGCTCCACACCGACGACATCGGGGTGGCAAGCCGCCGGACCGGCCCATCCATCGGGTCGGCGCACCGCGCTCTGATCGTCGAATTCGGCTTCGTCGGCGAGCGAGGGTGACGCCGGGCCGCACTCTGGACGACAATTGCCGTGAGGAGAGCCGGATGGACAGTGACCCGACAGTCGAGCCAATCGTCGTGCGGATGCACGAACCCGCCCGGGTCGCTGCTCCCAGGCCGCTGCGATCGGGCATGCTGCTGAAGGTGGATCAGCCGACGGTCAGGTTCTACCGGTACCTGTCCACAGCGGCTGCCGGCTATTGGCCGTGGACCGAGGTCCGGGATCTCGCCGACGAGGAACTGCGCCAGATCCTCGACGACGACGGGTTCGAGTTCTTCGCCCTCTACCTGGCGGGTGAGCCGGTTGGATGCTTCGAACTCGAGTTCGATGAGATGGGCGGCGTGGAGATCGTGCAGATGGGGACGGTGCCCGAGCATCGGGGCGGCGAGTTGGAGAAGTACTTGCTCTGGACGGCCGTCGAGACCGCGTGGGATCACGAACCCGAGCGTGTATGGGCCCGGTTGGATGTCGGGTCCGATGCCCGGTCGCTGCTGCTGTATCAGCGCGCAGGGTTCGACGTCACGGGCGGGACGGATTCAGATACAGACCGGTGAAGGCCGGCGTGCTCCCGGGATCCTCTGTCAGGCGGCGTCTTCCTGGTCGTCTTCCTCGTCGCCGCCCGGGGGTGGCCACACCACTGTGACGCGTGAGCATTCGAGCGATGGGTCGACGTGATGCCAGCCGTCGTCGGTGAAGACGACCCCGCATCCACAAGTCCGGCAAATCATGTCAGATTCATCGGCCGGATCGCCGGGAACCTGAGCAGTTCAGGCCGCTCTGCGGCGCTGCCTCCTCCCGAGCGCGGTTCCGATGATCTGCGACATCGATGAGGTCTCGATGAGGAAGGCGTCATGCCCGTCGGGAGCGTCCAGTTCGATGTACTCGGCGGTAGGAATCAGTGCTGCCACCTCTCGCTGCTCGTCGGTCGGGTAGAGCACGTCCGAGGTGATTCCGACGACCGTGGTCGGCGCCGAGATCGACCGCAGCGCTGCAGGTACGCCGCCCCTGGCCCGCCCCACGTCATGGGTGTCCATGGCCCTTGTGAGAGTCAGGTAGGCATTGGCATCGAATCGTCTCACCAGTTCGGCGCCGTGATGGCGCAAGTACCTCTGGACGGCGAAGTCCTCGCCATCGGAGTCGCGTCCGAAGCGGTCCCTGAACGACTCAGGACTGCGATACGACACCATGGCGATCTTGCGAGCGAGCGCGAGGCCCCGCTCGGGCTGCTTGCCCGCCGGATACCTGCCGCCCAGCCACGCCGCGTCGCCCTCGATTGCCAGACGCTGCGCCTCGCCGAGTCCGATGCACCATGGGGAGTGGGTGGCGCCGGCCGCTATCACGATGAGCGAGTCCACCCGCTCGGGGAGAGCAACGGCCCACTCGAGTGCCTGCATTCCTCCCATCGACCCACCGACCACGGCCGCGGTCTCCACCCCCAATGCGTCGAGCAGCCTGCTCTGCACTTCGACCATGTCCCTGATCGTGATGTCCGGGAACTCCGGTCCCCAGTTGAGATCCGTCCCGCTCCTGAGGTCTGCCGGCCCCGTCGTCCCGTAGCAACTCCCGAGCACGTTGGACGAGATGACGAAGGACTGATCGGTGTCCACGCCCAACCCCGGGCCGACGACCCCTCCCCACCACTCATCGGCATTGGCGTCGCCGGTGAGAGCGTGACAGAGGAGGACGGCGGGTTCGCCCGGCGTGCCCCAGGTGCGATATGCCACCCGCACGTCGTCGATCACGGCGCCCGATTCCAGCGTCACGTCACCCACTGCCGCCCACAGGGTGCGCTCATCGGGGCCGTATGTGATGGTCATGCGGCTCTGGCCCGTGTCACGCTCTCGAGCGACTGATCGAAGTCGGCCACGATGTCGTCGATGTGCTCGATTCCCACCGACACCCGCACCAGATCCGGCTTGACCCCTGCGGTGGCCTGCTCATCGGCATCGAGTTGCCGATGCGTCGTCGAGGCAGGGTGGATGACGAGTGTCTTGGCATCGCCCACATTGGCCACATGGCTCGCCAACTCGACCCCGTCGATGAACTCACGCGCCGCGTCGTGACCACCTGCCACGCCGAACGAGAGCACGGCGCCGAAGCCGTTGGTGAGATACCGCTGGGCCAACTCGTGTGACTCGTGCCCATCGAGACCCGGGTAGCTGACCCAGGCGACCCTGGGATCGGCCTCGAGCCACTGTGCAAGGGCGAGAGCGTTGTCGCAATGCCGCTGCACCCGCAGCGAGAGCGTCTCCAGCCCCTGGAGGAACAGGAACGAGTTGAACGGGCTCAGCGCTGCGCCGAGGTCGCGCAGGCCCTCGACCCGGGCCCTGATGGCGAAAGCGATGTTGCCGAACGGACCTTCGGGTCCGAACACCTCGGCGAACTCGAGGCCGTGATACCCGGGCGCAGGCTCGGTGAACAGGGGGAACCTCGGGGAGCGCCAGTCGAAGGTGCCCGCGTCGATGATCACCCCGCCGATCGACGTGCCGTGGCCACCGATCCACTTGGTGGCCGATGCCACGACGATGTCCGCACCGTGGTCGATGGGACGGCAGACATACCCGGCGCAGCCGAATGTGTTGTCCACCACCAGCGGAACGCCGTGCTCGTGAGCCACCGCAGCGATCGCCTCGAAATCGGGGACGTTGTACTGCGGATTGGCGATGGACTCGACGAAGACGGCCCTGGTCTTGTCCGTGATCGCCGAGGCGATGGATTCGGGGTCGTCACCGTCGGCGAAAGCGACGTCGATGCCGAGACGAGGGAGCGTCACCTTGAACTGGTTGTAGGTGCCGCCGTACAGGTACGAGGCTGCGACGATCTGATCGCCCGCCTGGGCCAGAGTCGTGAGTGCCGTGATCTGGGCTGCTTGTCCCGATGCCGTCGCCACCGCGGCCACCCCGCCTTCGAGGGCAGCGATCCGCTGTTCGAACACGTCTGTGGTCGGGTTCATGATCCGGGTGTAGATGTTCCCGAACTCCTCGAGGCCGAACAGCCGCGCCGCGTGGTCGCTGTCGTCGAACGTGTACGACGAGGTCTGGTAGATGGGCACCGCCCGGGCGTTCGTTCCGGGCGCCGGCGCCTGGCCGGCGTGTACCTGCAGTGTTTCGTATCGAAGATCGCTCATCTGTCTCCTCCGTTGTGTTGCGCCGAAACGGAAAAACCGCCTCGGGTGGTGAGGCGGTTGGGAGATGAAGCGAGAGATTCTCTTGCTTGTCTCATCTTCCTCGCCGGCCTCGCCGGTGAGCAGGAATTGGCACCGTTCCCGAAGGTCGGTTGCCGAGGTATCGCAGGGCCTGTCCCTCCACCTCTCTGGATGAGTTGTGTGTTTCGCCGTGAGGCGTGCTGTCTGGCCGGCTCCTCGCCGTAGTGTGTGGAAGGTTTCTAGGGCACCTTTCCTCCGATGTCAAGCCCCGGGCCTCCCGGCGGGCGACTCGGCGGGGTCGGTGTGAGCGGTGTGGCAGCATGAGATCGAGCACGGAATCCGTCGGAGGCGCCATGTCCGCTCAGCATCTGATCCGGGATCTGCTTCCGGAGGATCGGTCTGCCTGGCAGGAACTCTGGGAGCAGTACCTCGTGTTCTACGAGGCAGACCTCCCGGCAGATCTGACCGCATTCCTGTGGAATCGAATCTTCCGCGATGACGACCCGGTCGAGTGCATCGTCGCCGATGTCGAGGGGTCGGTCGCGGGAATCGCTCTCTACCTCCCTCATGCCGACACCTGGGAGGACGGTCCGGTGTGCTACCTGGAGGACCTCTATGTGGCTGAGCCCAATCGCCGGGCAGGAATCGCCACGAGCCTGATCCTCGAGATCAGCCGCAGGTGTGAACGCAACGGATGGCTCCGGCTGTATTGGACCACGAGAATCGACAACGCCAGGGCGCGAAGCCTGTACGACGCCATCACGGAGAGCATCCCCGACCACATCGTGTACAGGATGGCGATTCCCCGACGATGAGCCGGCAGCCGTGGAGCCGTCGACGCTCCTGGTGAATACCCTGTGGTGGATGGACCCCATCAGCGAGGCAGATCAGATCGTCGGGCGGCTCAGAGCCATCTCTGCAGAGCCGGTCGATCCGGCGCCGATCATCCGCACGCAATTGCCGTTCTACGGCGTCAAGGTGAGCGAACTCAGGAGAATCGCCTCGGGTTGGCATGGGGAGCACCCCGGGGCCACTCCGGCGGAGATCGCCGCCGTTGCAGATGCGCTGTGGACCCGGGCCGTCCGCGAGGAGATGGTGGTGGCCGCCCTCATCCTCGGAAGGAATGCTGCCAGCAGGTCGGCCTTCGATCGGGACCGACTCGACGGCTGGACGCCGCTCCTCGACAACTGGGAGACGACCGATCAGCTGGGAATGGCCCTCCTTGGACCGTGGGTCGGGGACGATCCCGGCGAACGGTTCGGGGTCCTCGAAGCTCTGGCCGGCGATCGGCATCCCTGGGCGAGGCGGGTGGCACTGGTGGGAGCCTCCCGGCTGTCACGCCTCGACGATGCCGGCCCGTGGTTCGCCCCATCGGGCGCTCTGGTGCTGCGATTGGCCGGCGATCGCGAGGCGGCGATCCCGAAGGCGATCTCCTGGGTCCTGCGGGAGCACACGAGGCAGTCGCCCGCCGGGGTGGCTCGCTTCATCGACGACCACGCCGCCGAGCTACCGGCGATAGCCGTCAGAGAGACCCGCAAGAAGCTGGCGTCGGGACGCAAGACCGGGAGCGGTTGACCGGCTCCTCAGTCAGTCGTCGGGTCCCAGCGCTCGTCCCGGAACTCCTGGATCTCGATGAGGTAGCCGTCGGGGTCCCTGTAGAACGCGTGATACACCTTGTACGCCTCGAACAGCTGCGGCTCCTCCTCGACAGGCACTTCATACCCCGTCAGCCGGGCGTGCCATTCGTCGACATCAGGGGAGACGACGGTCACGATTATCCCCTCGGGGGACACGCGGCCAGGCCGCTCGCAGACCCCCAGGTATGCGGACCCGGCGACTCGATAGATGCGACACGATCCCTGATCGAGCGCCATCGGCAGTCCGAGAACCTCCGCGTAGAAGTGATGGGACGCTTCGAGGTCCTCGACGAACAGGAACGTGATGTGCTCGGAGATCGGTGGAGTGGTCACCGTGAGGATTCAACCACGATGCCCGGGGCTCGTCGTCGGCCCGCTGCACCATCCCGCCTCCGGTCCTCGCCCAGGGTTCGTAGACTCGCCCCATGCAACCAAGCGTGGCAATCCTCGGCGCCGGTGCTCTCGGTGAGGTCTTCGCCGCCGGACTCCTCAGAGCGGGCTGGCCGACTGATGCCCTGGCGCTGGCAGTGCGTCGTGACGAGCGGCGCGACGAGCTCGAGAGCCGTACCGGTGTGGTCACGGTCCTCGACGCCGCGACGGCAATGGATGGCAAGGACGTGCTGCTGATCGCCGTCAAGCCCCGGGATGTTCCCCGTCTGCTCGAGCAGATCTCACCAGTGGTCGTCCCCGGTCAGGTGGTCGTGAGTCTGGCCGCCGGTGTGCCGACCTCGTTGTTCGAGCAGAGCCTCGGCGAGATCCCCGTGATCAGGGCGATGCCCAACACCCCCGCCGCCATCGACGAAGGCATCACGGCTCTGTGCGCCGGGCGTTTCGCAGAGGACGAGGCCGTCGCCAGGGCGCGGGCCGTGCTCGGTGCGGTTGGTGAGACGATCGTCCTGGACGAGCATCTCCTGGACGCGGTCACGGCTGTGTCCGGCACTGGCCCTGCGTACATCTTCCTGCTCGCCGAGGCACTCATCGAGGCGGCGGTGCGCGAGGGCCTGCCCAGGCATGCCGCCGAGCGTCTCGTCGACCAGACGGTGCGGGGTGCCGGGATGCTGTTGGCGGCCCAGGAGCTGACTCCAGAGCAGCTGCGAGCGCAGGTCACATCACCGGGAGGCACCACGGCCGCGGCTATGCACGTCCTCGAGGAACGCGGCTTCAGGGCAGTGGTCGAGGATGCAGTCAGAGCTGCCGCCGGTCGCTCGAGAGAACTCGGTGAGCGTGCCGCCGGAGAGGCCGGATGAGCCTCCTCGGGCGCCTGGTGCTGGCGGTCACACGCTGGGGTTGGGTCCGCCGCCTTTTTACCTCCCATGCCTGGGGCAGGCGAGTCGCCATGCGCTTCGTGGCAGGAGAATCGCTCGACGATGCCGTCGCAGCCACTCGCCGACTCAACGAAGAGGGCTTCACCGTCTCACTCGATCATCTCGGCGAGCACGTCGACGATCCTTCTTTGGCCGAGCGTGCCAGGGACGACTACCTGGCCTGCATCGACCGGATCGCCGCGGAGGGTCTCGACGCCAACATCTCGGTGAAGCTCACCCAGCTGGGGATGGGACTCGACGACGAATTGGCCACGCTGTCGCTTCTGGCTCTCGCCGGGAGGGCGGCTGCCCACGGGTTGACCGTGACGGTCGACATGGAGGAGAGCGGCCATACCGGCGTGACCCTCGACATCGTGGAGCGGGTGCAGAAGGAGCACGGGAACCTCGGCGTGGCTCTCCAGGCATACCTGCACAGGACGGCGGAGGACCTCGCCAGGGTGCTCTCACTCGACGGCCATATCCGGCTGTGTAAGGGCGCGTACGACGAACCCGACGACGTGGCGCTGCGAAGCCGGTCCGATGTCGATGAGGCCTTCGATGCGCTGCTGGGGCCTCTGATGGCGGCCGAGGAGAGCTACCCCGCCATCGCTACCCATGACGAGGCCAGGGTGGCCGCTGCGGTGGCCGCTGGAGAGGGCCGATCCAATCCGTTCGAGTTCCAGATGCTCTACGGCATCAGGGGTGCCATGCAGAGAGAGCTGAACTCCGACGGTCACAGGGTTCGGGTGTACGTGCCTTACGGCGATGCCTGGTATCCCTATCTGACGCGGCGAATCGCCGAGCGGCCGTCCAACGTCTGGTTCTTCACCAGGGCCCTGTTCGGCCGCTGATCGACCCGATCAACCCCAGCTGCGGGTCCGGCGTGGCGGTTCCTGAGCACGGGCCGGCATCCATTCGTCACGCTGGTCGATCAGTTCTACGACCGTGCGGACGTTGGGGATCCGGTGTATCGGGATGCGCCTCGAGGAGCGGCGGCTGCGGCATTGGATCTCGAGGTTGCCTCCCCGGAGATCGACAGAGGAGATGTCGGCGAACGGGATATCCGTCTTCCGCACCGATCCGATGCGGATCCCTGCGGCGCTCAGGGCGATGGGCCCTGCAAGGACGCTGCGACCGGACGCCAGCCTCGTCGCCCACTTGCGATGGAGCATCGGCCGGGTCTGCTCGTCGATCAACGCTCCCAGGTCGCCATCGGCTCCGACCGGAAGGCCGAGATCGATGGTCGAGGCGCCGATGACGAGGCGATACTCGTATCTGCCCGCCATCCTCCGCATGATGGTCCCGGTGATGGCGGCCGGCGGAGCGAAGAACTCATCGATGTTCTCCCATCGTGCGGTCACCGACGATCGGGGCGTCTTGATGGTGAAACCCTCGTCGAATGTCGTGAGACGCCGCCCCGAGACCCGGAGCACCAGGATCGCCGCGACCACCGCGGTGACCCCGCAGGCCAGGCCGGCTGTGAACCAAACGGTCTCTCCCGGGGCCATGCGGCCGATCGCCATTGATCCGGCCAGCATCGTCACGAGGCTGAGGACGGTCAGCAGCGCGATGAGCCCTGGGCGCGACCGGTAGATGGAGAGAGGCTCGGACACCCTCAGTCATCGGCAACTGGGCGATTGAACCTTGAATAGGGCCCCGGGTGATCCGACCGCCCGCAGAGCCTATGCTCTCGGGCATGCGCCGGATCCTTACTCTCATCATCGTTGCACTCTTCGTCCTGGCCCCTGCGGGGCCCGCCTTTGCCGGAACCCCTGAGATCGTCGCGCCGGTCGTCGTCGACATCGGGTACTACGTCGACCCCAGCCTGACGGTCGATACGAATTCGCTGTCGAACTCCATCACCAGGGCCGGAAATGCCGGCTATCGAGTGATGGTGGTCCTGCTCGATTCCGACCCGAGCGGCGGATCGACGACGTTCGCTGGCGGCGTCCTCGACAGGGTCGGAGATGGCACCGTCCTCGTGCTGTCCGAGAACCAGGACGGGGCAGAGAGCACCGAGTTCTCTCAGGCGCAACTCGAGGCGGCACTCGACGCAGGCTTCGAGGCTGGTGGTGGCGATGCCGGTTATGTCGATGCGTTCGTCGATCAACTCATCGCAGGCTCGGCGCCTGCGACCACCGTTGCCTCAGGAGGATCCGAGTCGGACTCCGGTGGTGGGAGCGGCGGGTTCCTGATCTTCATCCTGATCGTGGGTGGTCTGGTCGCCCTGGTGTGGTGGCTGATCCGGCGATCCAAGAAGCAGTCGGAGGCGTCGGCCCTCGACCGCGTAGAGGAGGCCCGTCACGAGATCCGGGGCCAACTCGACGCCATGGCCAACATCATCCTCGAGATCTCCGATCAGGTGTCGGCCTCATCGACCCGGGACGACAACGCCTACCTGGAGCAGGCGAGTAAGACGTTCACCGACGCGAGCGACTCGTTCGAGGCGGCAGACGAGATGTCCAAACTCGAGACTCTGTCGGATCGACTCGACGAGGCGCGCTGGCAGTTGGATGCCGCAGCGGCCATCGCCGACGGCAAGCCGGCTCCGGAGAAGCCGAAGCCCGAGGAACGCCATGCCTGCTTCTTCGATCCGACCCACCAGGGGCCTTTCGAGGAGGCTTCCATCAAGACCTCGGCTGGGGAGAAGAAGGTCGTCGTGTGCAGCCCCGATGCTGAGAAGCTCCGGAGAGGCCAGGAGCCTTCCACCCGGATGATCGAGGTGGGCGGGCGCCAGGTTCCCGCGGCCACTGCGCCGCGCTCGTACGGCGGCGGCGGTCTCGATCTCGGCGATCTGTTTGCGGTGATCGTCGGTGGGATGGGGCAGGCCAGGTCGTACGACTGGTCGTCCCGGCGCTCTCAGCGAACCCGCTACACGAGTTCTCCGTCCTCATCATCCAGCCGATCAGTCGGCAAGTCGGTGGGCTCAACCAGCAGGCGAAAGTCCTCGTCATCGGCGGGGAAGACCAGGAAACGTGCCGGCAGGACCCGCAAGCGCAGGAGTCGCTGACGGGCCCCGGTGTCGCCGGGATGGAGCAGCCGTCGCCTGGCGATAGCGCGCCACCTATCATTCGCCTCCCCGACGTAGAAGGACGCGGAACTCATGGGTTTCTTCAAGCGCATCTGGGGGTACATCAAGTCCTGGTTCCGGATCAAGGCCGAGGACGCGATGAACCCCGAGATCGAAATCGAGCAGGCCATCACCGAGGCGCGCAAGCAGGATCAGGCGCTGCGCAACCAGGCCGCAAAGGTCGTCGCGCACAGGACGCAACTCGAGAGCCAGATCGACAGGGCGGCCGACAGCGTCGGTGATGCTCGCGAGATGGCCAAGCAGGCATTGCTGAAGGCCCAGGAGGCCTCCGGAGCCGGAGACGCAGCAGCAGTCGACAAGTGGACCTCGACGGCCCAGTCGCTGGCCATGAAGCTCCAGGCGGCCGAGAGCAACTTGAACGGGCTCAAGGGCCAGTACGAGGCCTCTGCCAAGCAGGCAGAGGAAGCCAAGTCGGCCGTGCAGCAGAACGCCATGCGTGTGCAGGAACTCGCCGCCAAGCGGATGCAGCTCCTCGGCGAACTCCAGCAGGCGAAGATGCAGGAGTCGGTCAACCAGGCAGTGGAGGCCATGTCGGCGTCCATGGACGTAGATGCCGTCAGCCTCGACAAGGTCGAGGAGAAGATCGAGAAGCGCAAGAGCGAGGCAATGGCACGCGCCGAACTGCGCGAAGTGACACCGGAAGGCGCAGAGTCCGAGCTGCGCGAAGCCGTGTCTCTCGCCCAGGCCGACAGCAAGCTCGCCGAACTCAAGGCGGAGCTGGGGATCGACCTCTAGGTCGAGTCAGAGAACACTCAGACTGAAGAGAACCGCCGGTCCGCTGGGGCCGGCGGTTCTCGCGTCTGCATCCTTGCCTGGCGCTGCCCGGTTCATCACAATGGTGGTCATGTCAGGTCCATTCGAGTCGACCGCCCACATCTATGACGCGGTGTATTGGCAACTCGATTACGGCGACCATGCGACCACGATCGAGGAGGTGATCCGTTCGCGCCGCCCCGATGCCGCATCGGTGCTCGATGTCGCGTGTGGGACGGGCAAGCACATCGAGATCTTTGGTCGGAGTTTCGAGTACGCGGCCGGAACGGACATCGATCCGGGGATGCTCGCAGTGGCTGCGGAGCGACTTCCCCACGCGGACCTGCACGAAGCAGACTTCACCGACTTCGATCTGGGTCGGCGATTCGACGCCGTGACGTGCCTGTTCTCTTCGATCGGCTACGCCGCCACGGTCGATGACCTGTGCAGCGCCGTCGCCTCGATGGCCCGTCATCTCGAACCGGGCGGAGTGCTGGTGATAGAGCCGTGGCTGCAGCCACACCTGCTCCTCGAGGGGAACCGGCTGTTCTCTGATGTCTCGGAGGTACCCGGGACCACAGTGATGCGCACCTCGCGCTGGCTCAATCGGGAGACCGCGGTTGATGAGGGCGTGTCCAGGCTGGAGTTCGCCTATCTGGTGACGACCGAGGGCGGTTCCGAGATGTTCATAGAACAGCATGTGATGGGACTGTTCACCCCCGATCAGTACACGCGAAGCATCGAAGCGGCAGGTCTCTCGGCGGAGTTCCTGGAGCCCGGAACCCACCTCGGGAGGGGCCTGGCCGTCGGTACCGCCACGTGAGCAAACGCCCTGGTCGACGGGGGTAGCATCGGTGCCAATCAGGGAATCGGAAGGAAGCCCATGGAACCGCGTCGCCGCAAGGTGCTGTCAGGGGCGCTCTTCGCCCTCGTCGTCCTCCTCCCGCTGGGGACGATGTTGCTCTGGTGGTTGGGAACGCTCCCCGATCACTACCACCCCGAGATCGGGCGCACCGTCTTCGGCAACATCCCCGAACCGCTCGTCGCCCTCTTCTATGTCGGCGCAGGCGTATTCCTCGGGCTGACCGCCTACCTGTTCGCAATCAGGGCCAGGAATTGGGAACGCGGGGCGCCGGAGCGTCGCTCCGGCCAATGGGGAGAGCGATTCAAGGCCCTGGTCAAGGCGCTGAGCCTGAAGTCCGTGCTCGAGGATCGGGCCGCCGGCCTCATGCACGCCCTGATCTATTGGGGGTTCGTCCTCCTGCTGTTCGGGACGATCATCGTGGAGATCGACCACCTGCTCCCCGGCAATCTCAAGTTCGTCGAGGGTGCGTTCTATCAGGGGTTCTCCCTCGTGCTCGATGTCGCAGCGTTGATGCTCATCGGCGGCCTCATCTGGGCGGCGGTGCGGCGCTATCTGACTCCGCCGCTGCGCATCGCCACCAAGACCCGTCCCGAGGATGCGGTCATCCTCGTGGTTCTCGGCCTGGTCGCCACCTCGGGGCTGATCGTCGAGGCCGTCAGGATCGCAGCGGCCGGAAGGCCGGCGTTCGAGGTCTGGTCCTTCGCCGGATACGGTCTCTCGTACCTGGTACCCGACAGCGCGGTCGCCGGGGTCCATCAGGTCTCCTGGGTCTTCCACGCCGTGACCTTCTGCGCGTTCCTCATCGTCCTTCCGGTCACCAAGCTGCGTCACGCCCTGACGTCGCCGGTCAACATGGTGCTGTCGGCCAGGGAGCGACCGGTCGGAGCGATGCGTCCGATCCCCAACCTCATGGAGGCCACCGACATCGAGTCGATTGGTGCCGCCGCAATGGCCGACTTCACCTGGAAGCAACTGCTCGACACCGACGCATGCACCATCTGCGGACGGTGCACATCGGTATGCCCGGCCAATCAGACGGGGAAGCCGCTCGATCCGAGGGAGATCGTTCTGAAGTTGGGCACAGTGGCGGCACTCACGGGCGATCCGGTCGTGTCCCCACCCGTCGGGGTGGATCGGGAGATCACCGTCACTGCAGACTCGGTCTTCGAGCGGATCACCGCCGCGGAGTTGTGGGCCTGTACGACATGCAGGGCGTGCGACGACATCTGCCCGGTCGACATCGAGATCCTCGACAAGATCCTCGACATGCGCAGGTACCTGGCACTCATGGAGGGCGATTTCCCCTCTGAGTTGGGAGCGACGTTCATCAGCATGGAGAACTCGTCCAACCCCTACGGCATGAGCCAGAAGGAGCGGGCGGCGTGGACCGATGAGGTCGACTTCGAGGTGAAGGTCGTCGGCGAGCCGGGGGTCACCGCCGAGTACCTCTACTGGGTGGGGTGTGCGGGTTCATTCGACGATCGCAACAAGAAGGTCACCATCGCCACGGCCCGGCTGCTCGATGAGGCGGGCGTGGACTTCGCGATTCTCGGATCTGCCGAGTTGTGCACGGGAGATCCGGCCAGACGGGCGGGCAACGAGTACGTGTTCCAGCAGCTGGCATTGCAGAACATCGAGACGCTCAACGATCTGGGGATCACCAAGGTCATCACGCAGTGCCCGCACTGCTTCAACACGCTGGCAAACGAGTATCCGCAGTTCGGTGGCGAGTACGAGGTCATCCACCACAGCCAGATGCTGATGCAGTTGATCGATGAGGAGCGGATCGTCCCCAGGACCGGCTCGGGCAGGATCACCTATCACGATCCCTGCTACCTGGGCAGGCACAACGACGTATTCGTGGCTCCGCGCCAGGTCTTGCAGTCCATCACCGACGAGTACGTGGACATGCCACGCTGCGGGACCGATGCGTTCTGCTGTGGTGCCGGCGGCTCACGGATGTGGATGGAGGAGCAGACGGGCAAGAAGATCAACATCGAGCGCACAGAGGAGGCCGTGGCAACCGGCGCCGATCAGATCGCGACCGGGTGCCCCTTCTGTTACGTCATGATCGACGACGGCGTCAAGGAGATCGGGCGCGAGGACATCGTGGTCCAAGACCTGTCGATGCTCCTGGCCGAGCGTTCCCTGGACGATTGACGGTCGCATCCGCCGAGGCTCAAGGGGTCACCGGGACGCGCCGATACGCCTGTATGCAGTGCAACCGCTGTGGTGAGACAGCCGTCGTCAAACGGGCAGAGACGTTCTTCTGTGGGAAGTGCGCCCTGACTCGCGATTGGCAAGAGATCATCGACCTCGTCCAGGACGGCAGGGTCGAGGTGCCGGTCGCCGGCCTCGATGATGATGCCGAGATAGCGGTCGTCTCCCATTCCTCAGCAGTCGACCCGTCCAGGAACTGAGCTTTCCCGATCCCGGGAGCTGAGACCCACCCGAGGTCCGGGAACTGACCTCTGCCCATTCTTATGCCGCCCGGAATCGATCGGCGTGCGGGTTCAGGCTTGAGCCGCTGACTGACGACGGACAACTGGCGACCGAGATCAGCCCTTCACTGCTCCCTGGAGGCCGGAAACGATCCGGTCCTGCACCGACCAGAACAGCACGAGGATCGGCACGGTGCCCATCACGGCAGCTGCCGACATCTGGCCCCACTTGGCTGTGTACTCGCTCTCGACGAACAGCGCCATGCCGGTGGAGTAGGTGAACTCGTTGACGTCCTGGATGAGGACGGCGGCGAGGATGAACTCGTTGTACAGGCCGACGAACGACAGGATGAAGATCACGATCAGGATCGGCTTGGTCAGGGGCAGGACGATCTTCGAGAAGACGTCCCACTCGGTCGCTCCATCCACCTTGGCCGCCTCGTCGAGGCTCGTCGGGATCGAATCCATGAAGCCTTTGATCAGCCATGTGTTCACCCCGATGGCGCCACCGAGGTAGACCAGGATCAGGCCGGTGTGGGTGCCGAGGCCGATCTTGGGGAAGGCCGTGACGCCATAGGAGGGGTTGATCAATGCCCACAGTGCGATCGCCGCGGCGAACCCCAGGAATATGAAGACCCGTTTCCGCCCCTGGGTGGTCCATTCACCATCCTTGCGGAGGACGGCGGCCAGCAGCGCAATGGCGACCAGTCCGAGCGCGACGGCCACCATCCAGAGATCCAGTTGCACCGACTCACCGAAGGTCTCCTCGAGGGTGTCGAGGAGCAGGAAGATGGCCACGAAGGCGAGGAACTGGGGGAACATCTGGATGAGGAGAATCGAGATCAGGCCGACCCTGCGGCCCGCCCAGCGGAGCCTGGCGAACGAGTAGGCGGCGAGCGCCGAGAATGCCAGCTGGATGACGCTGGCGATCAGGGCGATCTTCACCGAGTTCCACAGCCACGAGGGGAACGGCGTCGTCGACTCGCATGAGAACGGCGGGACTCCCAGGCTCCACGAGCATCCCTCGAACAGCGAGGTGAAGTTCTCGAACGTCGTCTCGCTCGGGATGAACTTGACCGTCGTCAGGGTGTCGACCGTGTTGATCGACGAGGACATGATCCAGAGGATCGGATAGAGGGCGAAGAGGGTCGCCGCCACAGCGACGATGTGCCGCCAGCCGATCTCACGCATGTACCTGCGACTCGACATGCGTCTGCGCTTGACCACCCCGGTCACCCCGGGTGCGCCGTCGGTGACGTCCGTCACCGGGGCATCAGAGGTTGCCATAGATGGTCTCCAGTCGCTTCGTGAAGCGGAACGAGATGGCGGAGATCGTGGCCACGATGAAGAAGATGAAGAAGGTGAATGCCGCCGCCAACGCGAACTGGCCACCGCGGCCGCCCTGGACCGCCAGGTCGAACACGAACGAGATCAGGATGTCGGTCTCGCCAAAGGGGACCGAGTATCCCTGCACCGCGGGGCCGCCGGCGGTGAGCAGGAAGATGTTGACGAAGGCGTTGAAGTTGAAGGCGAACGAGGCGATGATCAGCGGGGCGATCCCGACCATCAGGAGCGGGAACGTCACCTTGCGGAACACCTGAGCAGGAGATGCCCCATCCACCCGCGCCGCCTCCTTCAGTTCCGTGGGGATGGCCTGGAGGGCACCGGTCGAGATGAGGAAGAAGTAGGGGAATCCCTGCCAGACGGTCACGAAGATGATGGCGATCTTCGACCAGAACCAGTCGCCCTGCGGCTGGACCCACGGGATGTTCACGTCGCGGTAGGCGAAGCCCGATCCGCGCAGCTTACAGAGGATCCAGGCCGTTCCGATGGTGACCAGCGAGGACGCGACCACCGGACCCCACCGCTTGCCCCTGATGCCATTGGCGGCGATCCGCCCGAAGAAGTAGATCAGGGCGGCGAGGAGCGCGGCGGCGATCCACCTGGGCCAGGTCGAGTTGGACAGGTCGGCCAGCCACCGCATCTCCAGGGCGTTGTTCACCTGCCCGAAGGATGGGTTGAGTAACCCTCGCCAGACGATGACCACGATGAAACCCGGAGCGGCCCACGGGATGATCAGCAGCGACCTGTAGAAGCCCCTGCCCCTCATGCGGTCGTCCTCGAAGGTCATCGCCAACCCGAGGCCGATGATCAACTGGATGATCACGACCGACACGGCGAAGATCACGTTCCAGAGGAAGATCCGCATGAACGGCCCCCGGACCCGGGAGTCTCCGACGATGTCGATGAAGTTGTCGAAGCCGATGAAGGTACGCCACCCCGGATCGATCCGTTGCAGTTCGCCGCTCTCATCGGGGCAATAGAAGGATCCTTCGACCGGTTCGCAGATGTCGCCTGCGAGCGCGTCGACCAGTACGTCGCGGCCGGCGTCGTAGGAGAAGCGCTGCTCGGCGATGACGGCTGACGAGAACGTCCTGGCGCGTGCCTGCCCGAGTTCGGGGATGTCCATGGTCAGCTGGTCGAGCACCGGTGTGATGGTTCCGATGTCGATGAGGCGTAACTTCGGCCGGCCCTCGATGACCTCCGGCACACCGTCCTCGTTCTCGTCGACCGTATCGAGGGTGTCGAGGTCGATGAGAACGCTCTCCACCGGGATCGGATCGTCCCTGAGGCGGGGCGGTCCGTAGTAGAGGTCGCCTTCCTCGGTCGACAGGAGCATGAAGAGGCCGGCCATCGGATCGAGTTCATCCGTCTGGTCGGGGTCGCTGAAGAAGAACATGTCGGCGATGGGAGAGCGATCGGACTCGACCAGGAACCTGGTGCTTGTGGTGATCTGCTCGACAGCCTGGGGTTGGGTGATGAAGTTGCCCGTGGACCAGTTGGTGAGGGCGACGACCACCGTGTAGACGATCGGCCACAACATGAAGAGGAACAGGAAGAGCAGGCCGGGAACCAGCCAGCGGAGCGGGTATGCCCTCTCCGAGAAGAAGATGTAATTGATCCCTGCCGTGGCCAGGACCATCGATACCAGGGCGACGGTGGCACCTTGCTCGAGGAGCGAGGGAATGACGGCGACGACGATGCCGTCGACCAGGGCGAGGCCGAAGAGTTTGAGGTACCAGCCGGGCCCGTGCCGCCTGAAGAACCGCATCAGCGCTGTGCGCTCCCGTGTCCGCCCGATGTCGTCGCGTCGGACTCTAGCGGGACCCCTTGTCGGCTCGCCAGGAGGCCCTGCAGGGCCCGGGATGAACTGCGGGCCGGGTCCCCGGTGGGTCGGTCAGCCATGTCTGCCCGTGCGATTCGCGACCGTCGGGCGGGGGTCATGTCATGTCCGGTGGTGATCCGGGCACCGCTCTGCGATCTGCTGTTCGGCGGGCCAGAGTGCGGTTGCGGGGTCGGCGGACCGGGCATGGGGCGCCGCTACGACACCACACGGCTGTATTGGCACCGATCGGTCGGACGCTTCAGAATGGTCGACGATGACCGATCTGACCGTCACGGTGGTAGTCCTCGGAGCCCAGGTGATGGCCGACGGCCGCCCGAGCACGGCCCTGCGGCGGAGGGCCGAACACGGAGCCGCGGTCTGGGCAGGCCTTGCAGCCGGGTCCGGGCTCATCGCGTGCGGAGGGGTGGGCGATGGGCTGGTATCCGAGGCGAGTGTGATCGCCGGCATCGCGGTCGGCCGGGGCGTACCGCAGGAGTCGATCACACTCGAGGAGAGATCCCACAACACCAGGGAGCAGGCCGCAGAGGTCGCCGGGATACTCAGCCCGGGCGCCACCGTCGTGATCGTCAGTGACAGCTACCACCTCCCGCGGGCGACGTACCTCATGAGGCGGGCCGGACTCGACGCAACGTCGTCGGGGTGCGGACGGGGCGCAGGGTCTGCCATCAAGTGGTGGCTGGGTGCCGCCCGTGAGGTGCCGGCGTTCGTCAAGGACCTGTTCCTCGATTTGGTGGGGCGCAAACCCCGTCCGCCCCGATCTCCGATACGCTCCGCAGATGACTGATCCAGGACTCACGACCGTTGCCACCTTCGAGTCGCGGGATGAAGCAGATATCACCGTCGCACTCCTCGGATCGCAGGGGATCTCGGCGATGGTCGTGGCGGACGACGAAGGTGGCCTCAATCCCGGCTTCTTCACGGACTACTCGGTGAGGGTGGTGGTGTCCACGACGCTGGCCTCTGCCGCCGGGGCAGTCATCGATGAAGCCGGACCCGCCCCGGCCGACGCGTAGCCGCAGCCGTCAGCCGCTGGCCCGATGTTCCGACTTGGAGTGGATCCACCGCACTGTTTCGCGCGGCTCAGGATCCTCGATGCCTGCGATCCACTCTTCGAGCGCAGCAGCGGGCATCGGTCGGCCGATCAGGAATCCCTGGGCGAGGTCGCAATTGAGTTCGTCGAGCAGCGCCAGGGTCGACTGGCGCTCGACACCCTCGGCCACCACCCGGAGACCGAGCCTGTGGCCGAGGTCGATCGTGGATGCGACGATGACCCGCCGCCCCTCGTCCTCGTCCATCTCCGTGACGAACGTCCTGTCGATCTTCACTTCGTCCACAGGGAGCTCGCGGAGATACTGGAGGGACGAGTAGCCGGTCCCGAAGTCGTCGATCGACAGGCCGACTCCGAGAGCGTCGAGCCGCTCCAGAGCGGCGGCGGCCTTGGCCGAGTCCTGCAGGAGGGTGTCCTCGGTCACCTCCAGCCACAGGAGCGTGGGATCACACCCTTCCTCCTCGAGCGCCGTGGTGACGGTCGGAACGAAGTTGGGATCGAGCAGCGTGCGCGGTGAGACGTTCACCGACACCCGGAGTCGCCGTCCCTTGTCCGTCCAGCGACGGATGTCGCGCACTGCGAAGGCGATGATCTGGGCCGTGAGCGGCTTGATGAGCCCCGTCTTCTCGGCGATGGGTATGAACTCTCCGGGGGCGACGATGCCGCGCATCGGGTGAATCCATCGAGCGAGCGCTTCGACGCCGACGACCGCACCATCTCGCACCGAGATCTGCGGCTGGTAGTAGGCGTGGATCTCGCCGGCATCGATGGCCCCGCGGAGCTCTCCGGCGAGCGCCAGCCGGCGGGGGCTGTAGACGTCGAGATCCGGCGAGTAGACCTCATGGCCAGATCCGGCAGCCTTTGCTGCGTACATGGCGATCTCTGCGCGCTGGATCAGCGTCTCGGCGTTGGCCGATCCATCAGCGAGGGCCAGTCCGATGGATGCGGTCACGTCGATCGGGAGGCCGGCCTGCTGAAACGGGCTCCGGAGGAGGTTGGCGATCCTGGAGGCCACGACACTCGTGTCGGCGACGGCCTTGATGTCGATGAGGCCGCCGAACTCGTCGCCACCGATCCTCGCGATGAAGTCGCTGGCTCGCACGGTCTCGGCGAGTCGATTGGCGATCTCGCAGAGGAGTTGATCCCCGTGCTCATGGCCCAGGGTGTCGTTGACTTCCTTGAAGTGGTCGAGATCGAGGATGAGCACTGCGGTAGTGCCCGGTGTGTCTGCGTCCAGCCGCTCGCTGATCCTGGCGATGAAACTGTTGCGGTTGGGGAGCCCGGTGAGCGGGTCGTGGAGCGCCTCGTGCTCTCGGACCGAGATCTCCTTCTGGAGGCGCCCGACCAACCGGTTGCGCTCGAGCGTGGCAGCGGCGTATCCGGAGAGGGCGCTGAGGACTTCGATGTCGGCCGCTTCGGGCGACCAGCCTGGGGTCACATCCGGCCCGGCAGCGATGATGACCCCTTCGGGGAACCCGACGGCGCCGAGTGGGGCGACCGCCGCTCCGACAGGCCTGTCACCGAGCATCCGGCCGAGCGCGTCGAGGGTGACTGCTCCGGCCGCGACCGCATCGGGGTGAGATCTCACCGTCGCGGAGATCACGATCGTTGCGTCGGATGCCTCGATGGGGAGATGACGCGACCCGGACTCGTCGGCCACCATGAGGTCGAACTGGTCGCGCTCGCCGGGAAGGATGAGGAGGGCTCGCGGCGATCCGGTCTCCGCCATGACGCCGGCAAGGATCTGTTCTGCGACATGCGCTCCGCCGGGGTCGACCGACTGAGTGAATGAGTGGACGGACCGCAAGGCCGAGTATCTGCCTCCGAGGCTCTCCACGGCCCAGAGGCCCAGGTATCCGATCACGGCTGCAGTTGCCACGATTCCGACTGCGGCTATGTCGCTCCAGATCGCCATCACTCCGACGAGGGCGAAGGTGGTCGCCGCCACACCGACTGCTGCGCCGAGCACGGCTCCCCGGATCTCCCGACGCGGCTCGGTGATGTGCCCGCCGGCCGCCCTGCTCACTCCGCTGAGGAGCGCGGTCACCACCTGCGCGACCACCATGGCGGCCAGGACGGCGATCGTTCCGCGGATGCCCACGGCAGAGTCGGTTCCGAGGACGGCTCTGTGAATGGTCACTGCGAACGCCGACTGCAGGGCGAGGATGCCGAGCACCGATGCGAGCTTCGGGAGGGGCACCCGGCGGTGCATGGCGAGAGCCAGTGCCGAGCCGACCAGTCGCCCCGCTATCAGGGCAGGTGGCGTCGCGAAGACGAGACCCAGGACGAGGGGGACCTCGGACAAGGTCATCGAGTGCTCTCCCGAGCCGAAGGGGAGCCTGATGACGAGGATCTCGGTCGCGCCGAATCCGATGGCGAGACCCCACCATGGAATCGTGAGTGGGCTGCCGATGACGGCACCGGGAGGGAGCAGTCCGAGGAGCCACACGGCGGCGGCTGCCCACATGACGATAGTGAGCGTCCACATTGCGATGTGCGGCGCGACCGGGCGTGCCCTCATGGGCAGGCCCGTCCGGGCCGGGTCGGATGCCATTTATGGATCATCGGAGCGATGTAGTGCCTCTTGAGTGAATCGGGTTGCCGATGGTTGGGGTACCGTGCGGCCCATGCGAGCGGGATATCAAGGCGAAGCACATTCCTACAGCCATGGTGCGGCGGCCGAAGTGCTGCCCGAGGCCGAGGCCGTCGGGTACGGCTCCTTCGCCGTGGCGTTCGCTGCTCTGGAGAACCGGGATGTCGATTTCCTGGTCTTGCCGATCGAGAACAGCACGACGGGGAGTGTGCTACCGGTTCTCGACAGGCTGGCCGGCGCCCGTGCCTGCATCATCGCGGAGCACCTGGTCGAGGTGCGTCACGCGTTGTTGGGTCTGCCCGGCGCCACTCTGGACGACATCGAGAGGGTGCGCTCTCATCCCGAGGCACTGTCGCAGGCCGAGGGCTTTCTGGCCGAGCGCGGCTGGCAGCCCGATCCGTCCCATGACACGGCGGGAGCGGTTCGCGAGGTCGCAGACCACGGCGATATCTCAGTTGCCGCCCTCGCCCCCGCTGCCGCCGGTCGCGCCCATGGGCTGGAGGTGCTGGCGGCCGATGTGGTGGACCGGGAGCACAACACCACGCGGTTCGTGGTGCTGCGCCATGGCGATGCCGCGGTTGGGCTCACAGACGACAAGACCTCCGTGGTCTTCCAGACGGCCCATCGTCCCGGTGCCCTGGCTCTGGCCTTGAGCGAACTGGGCTTGCGGGGGGCCAATCTGACCCGCATCGAGTCACGTCCCGGCCTTGCCGCGTGGCAGTACCGCTTCTTCGTGGATCTCGTGCATCCACCCGGTCCCGAGGGGCATCGCGCGGTCTTTGAGCCGCCGCTGGCCACGGTCACCGATCTCCACTATCTGGGCTCGTATCGCTCCACCGGCCTCTGACCGGATTGCCGCGATCCCGCAGGTCCCAGGGGCTACGGTGACTCGGAGTAGAGGGAGGTCCACGGACCGTGGCCACGGAAACCGCGTCGTTCGGCGCGGGTAAACGCGAGAGTCACGACGCATCTGCGTACTACCGGCGCCGCATGGTGAGGCCGGTAGAAGTGCCTGTGCTCGGAGAGCCCCGGACGCCTCCGGCTGAGATCCTCGACACCCTCCACTGCATGTCTTCGGAGGACATGTCGGTGATCCCCGATGACACCGTGGCCTTGATGGTCACGTCGCCGCCGTACAACGTCGGCAAGGAGTACGACGGCGATCTCAGCATGGGCGAGTACCTGGATCTGCTCTACTCGGTACTGGCTGAGACCTTCCGTGTGCTCGAACCCGGTGGGCGGGTGGCAGTCAACGTCGCCAACCTGGGCCGCAAGCCCTACATCGCCCTCAATCACAGGGTCGCTGCGATGCTCGAGGACATCGGCTTCCTCCTGCGCGGCGAGATCGTCTGGCAGAAGGCTCAGGGTGCAGGGGGATCGTGCGCCTGGGGATCATGGCAGTCGGCCAAGAACCCGACCCTGCGCGATATCCACGAGTACGTGCTGGTTGCCTCCAAGGGCTCGTTCGGGCGCCAGCGGATCGGCGCCGACACCATTGAGCGCGACGAGTTCCTCGCGGCCACGCTGTCGGTGTGGAACATCCCTTCTGTGTCTGCCAAGCGGATCGGGCATCCGGCACCCTTCCCTGTGGATCTTCCTCGCAGGCTCATCGATCTCTATACCTTCGAAGGGGATCTGGTGCTCGATCCCTTCATCGGATCCGGCTCCACCGCCGTGGCGGCGGTCCAATCGGGCAGGCACTACATCGGCTTCGACAGCGAGGCGTCCTACCTGGAGCTCGCCGAGACCCGGATCGACCAGGCCAGGGCAGAGCTCGTCTCGCGATAGCCTCGGCGTATGACTCCAGCCGAGCACTCAGCCGTCCGCACCATGATCTGGGCGTCAGCAGGTGCGGCAGCAGCCCTTCCGCTGCTCTTTGCGCCGCCGACGGAAGATCCGATGCTGCCGTTCACTCTCCATCTCGTGGCGGTCACGCTCTTCATCATCGCACTGACTTCTCATCTGGCTCCGATCACGGATCGGATCTGGTTCACCGGCACGCGGCTGTCGGCGAGAGGCCGGTGGGCGCTGGGCGGAGTGTGGACCGTAGTGCTGGTGACGGGGGCGACGGGGCTGGTCGCACTCGCCACAGCAGCCGCACTGAGATTCGACCCGTCGCTGCAGTTCCTCGCCGTGCTGTCGGCTCTCGACATCGCCTGGGTCGTCGCCGCAATCGGCATCGGGGCTCGGAAGCGATGGGGAGGCACTGCCGGCCTCGCCGGAGCGCTCATGATCGGCGCGGTCTGCGTGTGGTCGATCTGGAGGTATCTGGACGCCGTCGGGTTCGCTGCCGACGGAGGCTGGGCCGTAGACGGTGGGGAAATCGCGAGGCTCGTGCTGCCCTTCGACCTCATGGCAGCCGTCATCGCCGTCGCGGTGTTCTCGACCGGCGTGCGATCGGTCGATCCGGACCCGGATCAGGACGGCGGTCGAACCGCACAGCCCAGCGCCCAGTCGTAGGGCTGGAATCGGACTGACGGCAACTCTTCGCGGATCCACGCCCTCGTGTCGGGCGGAAGCCACTCGGCTATCGCTCGTGCCACCAGTCCCCGTCGGGCCGGCACCAGTGTCGGCATCCTGTGCGGCTTGACGAAGTCGGCTCCGTACCAGAGGAACACCCGGGACAGATGAAGGCTCTGGCCGGCGCGATCCTCGACGGCTGCACCTGATGCCAGGAACGACCGCATCTGCTCGTCGAGTTGCTCGTCGACCCTGGCGTCGAATGGCTCGAAGCGGAGGGTCGGGCACGACAGAGATCCACACACGAGGGCGGAGTGGATCCGCGGGTCGCCGAATCGGCGGATCTTGCCGTGCTCGATACCGTCGAGTGAGAGCTTCTCGCCCTCGACTTCGATTGCGGTGCGGCTGAACGCGCCGGGCATGCGCAGGACGGTTCCGGCCCCGCCTGCTGCGGCTCGCCGGGCCAGATCCAGAGCGAGCGCGTTGTACAGGTTGATCCAGAACGCCTTGGCCTCCGGTGCAGAGAGACGATCGGGATCGACCGAGCCGAGGTGGGTCACGTACGCGTCGAGGTCGGGAGCGAGAGCCGCCAGACGGGCGATGCCGCCATTGGCGAGGGCTTTCAGGACCGGCGTCAGACCCGAGTGATCGACGGTCTGCGAGCCTCCGGGGCGCGGCGGATCGAGATTCCGTGATCTCAGCATCGACCAGAGAGCGGCGAAGGGGTTGGGTCCGTCCACGGGTCTGCCAACCGGTTGCCCTGCAGCGGCATTCCCGGCAGGTACGGTGCCCGGGTGCACGATCTCTCCGATATCACCGTGGCCGACCCCGGCGGCACCCCGGTGCGGCTGGGCGATCTGGTCGACCGGGTGACCGTCATCGACCTGGTGCGCTACTTCGGATGTGCCCCCTGCCGGGAGTTCATCGGTGAGATGACAGATCGAGCCGGGGAGTTCGCCAGATTGGGCGCCGGTCGGATCGGGATCGGCCCGCATGCGGCGTATCAGGCCCGCGGCCTGCTCGAGCGCGGGATCGATTTCCCGCTGCTGCTGGACCCAGAACACCTCGTCGGCGCGGCGATCGGAATGCGGCGCCAGTCTCTCCTTCGGTTTCTGTTCGATGTCAGAGGGTGGTGGCGATGGCTGCGGGCGCTCGGTTCGGCGCGTCAGGGCATCATCACCGGAGGCTGGTGGGAGTTGCCTGCTGTGATCGTCATCGATCGCGACTGTGAGGTGCTGTGGGCGCACCGGGGCAGATTCATCGGCGACTATCCGACGATGGATCAGGTGATGGACGTGGTGAGCGGGTTCCCCGATGATTGATCGAGCCACTCGATCCACTCACCATGGTGGTGAACCGCCGCCAGGGTGACGGTGACTGCCTCGCCGTCCCGATATCGGGTCATCCGCAGCATCGGGCCCTCATCGGGGCGCAGCCACTCCATCGACAGCCGATCGACGGCGCGGACCCTCGACAGGCGGGCGAGGGCCTGGTCGAGTGACTCCCGTCCTTGTGCGTCGATCTGATTCAGCATGAACGAGTGCATCACGATCAGGTGGAGGTCACCGGGGGCATCGGCTGCGTTCACCGCTGCAAGGGTGACGGCATCTCCCTCGACGATGTCGACGGGAACGGCTCTGGCGATCCCCATTGCCGTGCGAAGACGTTCGAGGCGTTCCACCTGGTTTGGCCACAGCAGCGCAGCCGCCCAGCGGACGCCGTCGGGATCGGCGGCGTCGATGGGGTGGAGGTCGATGCCGCGGCGCCACCGGACGTCGGGGACCTTCTGGGGGATCGGTGGCATCAGCGACCCCCGTGGTGTCGTCCTCAGGAGCAGCGGGGATCGCTGATCACCGGTGTCACCCGCACCCACACCGGCATAGCGATAGCGGTATCGGTCGAATCTGAGGTTGAGCCCGGCGGCGGCGCCCAGTTCGACCAGGGCGATCGGCCGTCCTGCGCTCGCCGTTGCGATGGCCGGCATCAACATGGCAGATCTGCGGACCTCGTTGGTCTGGACGGTCCGGGTGGCTGTCAGATGCCGGATCTCGGGAGCGTGTTCGAGGCAGAACGCCTTGAACAGCGGCCAGGGATCGCCGTCGGGAGTCACCACGGAGCCTGTCACGGTGGGGTAGTGCCCGGCCAGCGGCGACACCGCGCCTCCGAGCAGCAGGTAGTGGACCGCGGCGAACAGCACGTTGGCGGTCGGCTGGGTCGCTGGAACGTCGGCCAGGAGGGCCAGGATCTCTCCGTCCCCGGCCACCCGACGGCACAGAGTGTCGTACATGGGTGCCTCGCCGCCGACGTGCCTGCTCCAGGCCAGGAACCTGGCGGGAAGGTCCTCAGGGGACACTGGGTCGAGGCCGCCGGTCATCGGCAGAGGGTACCGGGAGTGGTCGGATCGCTCCGGGGCGGCGCTAGGGTGGAATCGCTTCCATACCGGCGCGAGCGACAGATCGGGAGGCAATCGCCGTGGCCACCATTCAGGACGTTGCCCGCCGGGCCGGTGTCGGTGTCGGCACGGTCTCCAGGGTGATCAACAACAGTCCGCTCGTCAGCGACACCACCCGCGCCAGGGTGCAGGCCGTCATCGATGAGATCGGGTATCGCCCCAGCACGGTGGCCAGGGCCTTGTCCCTCGGCCATTCGAGCATCATCACGGTCGTCGCCCCGTTCCTCACCGACCCCTCGGTCGTCCTGAGATTGCGTGGCGTCGCCTCGGTGGTCCGCGAGAGCGAGTACGACCTGGTCCTCTACGACGTCGAGGCCCCCGAGCAGCATGCTGCACGACTCGACGACGCAATCTATGGCGGACGATCGGCAGCGGTCATCGTGATGTCGCTGGCTGCGTCGGGCGCCATCGCACAGAAACGCGAATCGTCGAAGGTCCCCCTGGTCTGGGTGGACAGGAGGATCGATGGAGTGCCCTGCCTCACCATCGATGACCATGAGGGGGGCAGGCTGGCCGCCCGCCATCTCCTCGAGTTGGGGCACAGGCACATCGGATTCATCGGCGACCGGCCGGATGAGCGTTTCGGTTTCACCTCAGGCGATGACCGCTTTGCGGGATTCTGCGAGGAGATCGCCGCCTCCGGTCTTGCCGTTCCCGGAGGGTATGTGCGGCGCGTTGCCCACGGGATGGAGGATGCGGCGACGGCGATGGGCGAGTTGCTCGCCCTACCGGACCCTCCGACCGCGATCTTCGCCACCTCCGATCTCATCGCCTACGGAGCGATCGAGGCGGCCAGGGCCCGCGGCGTTCGGGTTCCAGGGGACCTGTCGGTCGTCGGATTCGATGACATCGCGATGTCGGCCCACATCGGGCTGACCACAGTCCGGCAACCCTTGTTCGAGTCGGGCTCGCGGAGCGCAGAGCTGGCTCTGGCGATGCTGGCCGGCGACGATGTCGATACGACGGCGGAATGGGACCTGCCGCTCGAACTCGTCGAGAGATCGACGACGGGCCCGCACCGGTGAGCCTCGATCAGGTCGTCGAGGCCGTCGTTGGCCCTGTCGTCGACCCCCTCGACCCCGCCGATGCGGCGGTGTTTCGTGCCCGTCTCGAACGGCACCTTCCCGATCTGAGGGGCTTGCTCGAGGATCTATACGGCGCCAGGGACGATTTCGATCAGAGCTTTGCGGCCATCGTCGAGACTGCCGCCGTTGCGTTCGCTGCGAGACCGGCCGACCTGAAGGCGCTCGATGCGGCGAGGTCGGGCGAACCGGGGTGGTTCCGCAGTCATCGCATGATGGGAGGCGTCTGCTACGTCGACCGCTTTGCGGGCACCATCGACGGGGTCTGCCAGAGGATCTCGTATTTCGAGGAGCTGGGCCTCACCTACCTCCATTTGATGCCGCTGTACCGGACCCCGCCTGGTGGGGGGGATGGCGGATACGCCGTGTCGTCCTATCGGGAGGTGGCTCCCCATCTCGGCACGATGCGTGACCTCGAGGTCCTGGCCCGGGATCTCCGTGCTCGCGGCATCAGCCTCGTGCTCGACCTGGTCTTCAACCACACGGCGGACGATCACCAGTGGGCGGTGGCCGCGCGGGAGGGCGACGAGGTCTACAGAGACTTCTACTTCATGTTCCCCGACAGGGAGATGCCCGACAGGTACGAGAAGACGCTCCGCGAGATCTTTCCCGACGTCAGGCGGGGGTCGTTCACCGAGGTGGACGGCGACTGGGTCTGGACAACGTTCCACTCCTACCAGTGGGATCTGGACTACTCGAATCCCGCGGTGTTCCGCCACATGCTGGGGGAGATGCTGTTCCTCGCGAACGTCGGCGCCGAAGTGCTCCGCCTCGATGCCGTGCCGTTCATCTGGAAGCAGGAGGGCACCCCTTCGGAGAACCTCCCCGAGGCCCACACCATCATCCGGGCGTTCAACGCTCTCGTGCGGTTGGCTGCACCGGCCATGGTCTTCAAGTCCGAGGCGATCGTCCACCCCGACGACGTCCTCTCGTATTTGGGGACGGGAGACGGGGATGGCCGCGAGTGCGAGATCTCGTACAACCCCCTGCTGATGGTGGAGCTGTGGGAGGCCCTGGCGACGGGGTACACGGCACTGCTCAGGCATTCGATGGACCGGAGGTTCACCCGGAATCCCGACGGCACTGCATGGGTCAACTATGTGAGAGGCCACGACGACATCGGCTGGGGCTTTGCCGACGAGGATGCGGACGATCTCGGCATCCACGGCTTCTACCACCGCCAGTATCTCAACCGGTTCTACACGGGAGAGGAGCCGGGGTCATTCGCCTCGGGCTTGCCCTTCCAGTTCAATCCCGAGACGCTCGACATGAGGATCTCGGGGACCACGGCCTCCCTCTGCGGGCTCGAGAGAGCACTCGAAGCACACGATCCGTCGGCCGTCGACGCCGCCGTCGGCAGGATCCTCCTGATCCATTCGATCGTGCTGGCCATGGGAGGAATCCCGCTGATCTTTCTCGGCGACGAGATCGGGACCCTCAACGACTACACCTACCTCGACGATCCCGATCACGCAGCCGACAGCCGCTGGGTGCACAGGCCGGTGTTCGATTGGGCCAGAGCCGACCAGCGCCACGACGCGGGTTCGATCCCGGGTCGAATCCACGGCGGCCTGCAGGCGTTGACGGCCATCCGAACCCGTGAGCCCGCCTTCAGTGCCGGCTCGAGCACAGTGGTACTCGATGTCGGCAACCCCCATGTATTTGCCGTGGTCAAATCGGTGGGGGAGCGTCGCATTCTGATCCTGGGCAGCTTCGTCTCCACGCCGACCACCATCGAGTCAGATCAGATCCCCTGGCTGAATGCCGCCTCTGCTCGTGACCTGGTCACGGGGCGGGCAGTGGACCCGAAGAAGGACTTCGTTCTGGGGTCGTACGGTTTCGCCTGGATCGCGCTGTCGTAGCGGCGTTCGAGTCAGGGTCGGAGGCTGCCGGGCGCGAGGCGCGGGATGCTCAGGCGGGCGATCACCAGACCCAGGAAGGCCGCACCGAAGGTGATGGCCGTACCCCAGGGGAGCGGGTTGAAGACCATCCAGGGCAATGCCAGCAAGGCACATGCCTGGGCCACTGTCATGCGGTCCCGTTCGAAATACGGGAACCGGGCCACTATCTGACGCCAGACCAGCAACTCGGCCATGAGGATGGGCACTGCGAGCACGGCGAATGCGACCGAGACCACCGACGTCGAGACGGTCCCCCACCCGAACCAGTCGAAGGCCTCGCCGAAGCTGGTCGCATTGTTGGATGTCACGATGATGGCTGCGGCCACCGCCCATAAGAGCGCTGCGATGGGGTAGGCGATCACGGCCCAGAGAACGGCCAGGCCGTTGGGATGATGGGTCGAGGCGACCGCCTTGTCGTCGGACATCCGGGACATTCTATGGGTGGCGGACCCTGGTTTGCGGGGATCAGCCCTGGTGGGGGCGAGCGCACTCTCGCGCGGAGACATTGATCGGGCGAGCCCCGACCGATGACAGGAGGCCCGGGTCCGCACTCTGGCGAACGGTGACGCAGATCCGCCCGGCTGCGACGTTCACCCGCACGGTCCGCCCCGGTCTGGGCCTGTAGGCGAGAGCGGCCTGTATCGCGGCGAGTTCTGCTGCTTCGCCATCGAGTTGAAGGGAGCCGTCCCGTGCTGCGGCTGCATCGATCCTGGCGGCACCCGCGTCCGCTCCCGCAGCCGCCGCCGCGTCGGCTTCCTGCCATGACCCCGACGCCAGGCCGATTTGGACGGCGAGCATGACGATGATCGCCCCGCCGAGGAGGAGGGCTGCTGCCAGGGGAGCGGCCGAGCCACGGTCGTCAGCCACTCGAGCTCACATGAGGGCTCGGGGCTGCGATCGCGCGCCCGGTGACGATGCTCGACACGGGGCCGCCGTCGGGGCCGATGAGCCCGACCCTGATCGTCACGATGACGGCGAAGTTGCCGCCGACCTCGGTGATGCTCACCGACTCTGCGTCGGGGGCGATTGCAGCCGCCAGAGCCCGGGCGCGATCGTCGCCCGATCCGAGTGCCATGGCGGTCGCCGCCATCTCGGCGGCATCGGATGCCCTGGATCCGGCTTCGAGGACCCGGGCAGCGGCGCCGATCGCGGTGAGCAGGACCACACCGATGAACACACCGAGGACGATGATCTCGATCAGCGCCGACCCTCTGCTCAGGGAGGAGTGATCACGGGGACCGTCGATGAGATCCGGAAGCGGGGTCTCGCCCAGCCGGGCCCGGGAGGCAGCCATCGGAACCAGACAGTCGCCGTCGCGGCGTCGGCGCCGGTGCTGACCCTTGTCCGAATGGCTCGCGCTCCCGGGACGATCGCATCGACCATGCCGGCGAGATCCTGCTCGATGGCGGCGACGTCCGCCCCTGGAAGGGAAGCCGCCCTGGCCGACGACGATGCCGCCGCCCGGGCCGTCCCGGCAGCTATCACCCCGGTCGATATCTGGGCCACCATCGTCAGCAGCAACAGAGCCAGACCGATCGCTGCGACGCCGTCGATGGCGGCTGATCCGGCGTCTAGCCAAGGCCGCTCAGCTGGCCGGCAATGCTGTCCCAGAGCTCGCGGGCGGTCGCCCTCACCTGGGGCATCAGCACGGCGATGACGAGGACGACGACGGCGGCCATGCCGAGCCATTCGACGGTGGTCACGCCCTTCTCGTCGCGAAACCGCGTCCATAGTGTCAACAGGTAGAGCATCTGTTGCTCCTTTCATGGTGTGACGGTGCCGGAGAGAGCGTCGAGCCCCACCAGCGTCGGGTACATGAGGAAGAGGACTGTCACCGGGATCATGAGGGCCAGAATCGGCCCGTAGGCGGCGAGCGCCCGTCTCCCGCTCTCCGCGGTGAGATCCCGGGCCATCGACCCTCGCACGTCGGTGGCCAGGTCCGTGAGCGAATCGGTGAGCCGGCCCCCGGTGGTGTGCGCGTGGGAGAGCAGTTCGTACAGGCGGCCGGCATCGGGGTGGTCGGCGGACCCGGCCGCCGACATCAAGGCCTCGGGCAGCGATGATCCGGAGTGGTAGTGCTTCACGATGATCCCGAGGTCGGCTGCGGCCTCGCCTGCTCCGGTCGCAGCGAAGCTCTCGATGGCCTCTGCCACGGTGGCTCCGGCGACGACGTGCAGGGCGAGCGCATCGGCCGCCGTGGGCACATCTGATCTCAGGGATGCGGCTCGTCTGACGTGCCTCCGATCGTCGACCATGCCCCGAAGGAGCCAGCCGCCCAGTCCCCCTGCCGGGAGGGAGAGCAGGGGTGAGGAGTCAATCGCTCCGGCCACCGACCCGAGGCCGGCGGCCAGCACCCCGAGCGCTGCGAACAGTGCCCGTCTCCGCGTTGCGGGATCGAGGCGCAGGCTGCGTGGTCGGTCCTCGGTCCGGGGCCCCAGGTAGCTGTGGAGTCGATCGGCGAGGCCCCCTTCGACCTGCCCCGTGGTGAGGACGATGACGGCGGTCCCCGCCAGGATGGCTGCAACGGCTCTCATGAAGCAGGTCGGCCCGGAGTGGAGAGGCGGAGAGATCGTCGGGTCAGAGCGAACCCTGTGACCGTTGCGCCGAGGCCCACCATGACGACGACCCGGCCTCCGCTGCCGCTGAACGAGTCCGCTGCTGCGGGGTTCGTGACGACGGTGAGCACGAGGAGAGCCCACGGGGCCACCAGCGCGATCAGTGCGGTGAGCCGTTGCTCGGTGGTGGCGGCCTCATGGGCGAGGCGCAGCCGGAGGTCGTCGGCGACCGAGGCAGACAGCGTTGCGAGCACCTCGCCGACCCTGGGGCCTCCGACGCGATCTGCGATCGTGAGGGTGCCGAACACGCGATCGGCGATCGGATCGGACCAGTCCTCTGCCAGGGCCCCGAGGGTGTCTGCGAATGTGGTCCGGCGTCCGGATTCCTCCAGTGCCTGCGCGAGGCGATGGAACGGTGGACCGATCCTGCGGGCCGCTTCGAGCGTGGCTACCGGCACCGGTTCGCCCGCACCCAGTCGAGCCCTGATCCCGGCCAGGAGGTCGGGCCAGCGGGAGGCCTCCGTCATCCTGACGCGGTCCCGCCGTGTCGCCGCCACGCCGGGAGCGATCACGGTCACGACTCCTGCGGTGGCGGCGGCCAGGACGGGATCGGCGGCGAGTGCCCAGGTGAGCAAGGCGGCACAGGAGGCCGCTGCGGCGATCGCGACGACTCCTCGCGGATTTGGGGCCCCGAACCGCGGTGAACGACGCGGCTGGGGAGCCACTGCCATCCATGCGGCCGTTCCGGCGAGGCCGACACTGATCCATCTCATCCGGACGCTCGATCCTGCGAGACGGGCGGGCGGAACAGATACTCGAGGGTGAAGCCCTCATCTGGCTGGGTCGAGGGGACCGTGGCGATCTCCTCGACCCGGCGGCCCACAGGCGTCCGTCGCAGGAATACGACGATGTCGATGACGGATGCCAGCGCTCTGCGAACGAAGTCGATGGCGACGTTCTGGCCGGCCAGGACGCAGTAGGAGACGATCTTGTCGAGGGCGTCGCGGGCCGAATTGGCGTGCAGCGTCGCCAGTCCCGCGCATCCGGCGTTGAGAGCCATGACGAGATCCAGAGCCTCTGGACCCCGTACCTCTCCGATGACGATGCGGTCCGGGCGCTGGCGCAGCGCCTCTCTGACCAGATCCCGCAGTGTGATCTCCCCGCCGCCGTCCAGCCCGGCAGAGCGGGTCTGCATCTGGGTCAGATCGGGAAGGTCCGCCCGGATCTCGAAGACCTCCTCACAGGTCACCACTCTCCGGTCCGGGGGAACCTCGGAGAGCAGGCAGTCGACAAGTGTGGTCTTGCCTGCCCCGGGGGCCCCGGCGACGACGATGGTCTTGTCGTCCCTGATCGCCTCTCCCAGTGCCCGGGCGGCGTCACCCGTCAGTGAGCCGAGATCGACCAGGTTCGCGAGCGTCGGCGAGCCGAGCGAGAACTTGCGAATCTGGATGTTGAGCCGGTCCGGGTGAGTCACGGGTGGACCGGTGATGTGCACCCTGGACCCGTCGGAGAGCTGTGCGGACACGATGGGATCGGTCAGGTCGAGGCGGCGGCCCGTGCCCCGGAGCAACTGATCGGCGATCCGTCTGATCGACTCGGTGTCGGCGACTGTGGGGACCAGGTGCTTTTCGCCGTTGCGGACGATGAAGGTCCGGGCACCCCCGAGGACGATGATCTCCTCGACGTCGGGGTCGGAGAGGAGCGGCCCCAGGAATCCGAGTCCGTTCTCGCTCACGCCGGGACTCCGGCCAGGGGCGACAGCGTCTTGCGGAGTGCTCTGATCGGGATGTCTCCTCTGCGGGCTGCCGACGCCACGGCCGGGAGGTGGGGGATGATCGCCTCGGGTTCGAGGCCGGTCCATCTCCGTGCTGCACAGACGATGTCGTCGCGTCGTCGAGGCGGGACTCTGTTGAGGATCAGGCTCGGCAATGGCCCCATCCATGCTGCTGCGACCCGGGCGGCACGAACGATGCCCGTGGGTGATCCCTCGACCACGAGCAGTGCTCGGTCGGCCGAACGGACCATGTGCTCGTCCCCGATCAGCGGCCCGGGGTCCAGCACCACGGCGGAGTGTCCCGGAGCGGCGCTGGAGACGAGATCCTCGAGTTCGCCCGGCGTCGCCGGGGTGCTGCCCTCCCGATGGGAGCCGACCACGAGATCGATCGGGCCGATCCGGTGGATCGCCGCGTCGGGGAGGTGTCCACTGAGGTGGTTGCCTTCTATTGCATCGCGCACATCGGGACGTGGCGGTACACCCAATCGGATCGCAAGGGATGGGGCGGCAGTGTCGAGGTCGATCAGGATGGGCCGTCGCTCTCCGACGCCCAGTTCCCAGGCCAGGGCGAGAGCCATCTCGGTCCTTCCCGGAGCGCCCCGGGGACCGGCCACCAGGATCACGGGTCCTGCGGGGTCCGATGAACGGGTTTCTGGTCCCGCCGGTCCCAGTGAGACGGCGGCGTGGGCGATTGTCTCCGGCGGCACATCGTCGGCGAGCACCTGGTCGGCTCCTGCATCCTCCAGCCTGGTCCTGGCCGGGGAGTCTCCGCGAGGATGGATGCCGATCACAGCGAGGCCCGACCTGCGCCACGAGGCGATGCGGGCCCCTGTGACCCAGGCGGTCTCCGATCCCGCTACCACCACGTCGAGCTCCGGCCGCGCCGCTGAGACGTCCTCGGGTCGAAAGGCGCGCAGCACCAGGCGAAGGGTGGCGGCTTCCCTGGCATGGGCGACGAGGTGCCGCTCCCAATCGCGAGCCGAAAGGACGGTCGCCACCCGGGGGGTCATCGGCCGACCCTCACGAGATCGATGTGCCCGGCATGGACGGCGGAGGCCATGACCTCGGCGAGATCGTCGTCGACGGCCAGGAGCACGGCGATCTGACCGCTCGTTCCGAACCCTTCCTCGACGAGCACCTCTACCACGGTCACCGACCTGGCGATCCTCCCGGTCTCCTGATCTCCTCCGGGGCCCGAACCCGAGGTGAGGTAGATGTCGACGAGATCGCCGCCGTGGAGGCGTCCGCCGACTGCTGCAGGGGAAGCGAGTTCGATCGCCATGACATCTGGCGCCGTGCGCCGCTGCGGGGGAAGCAACTGGGAAGGGACCAGTGGCTCTCCCTCCTCGAGAGGTGCGGAGAGGATCCAACCGGTGAGGTCCGAAGGGTCGTCTCCCTCGACCATCCCGCTGCCCGAACCCACGCGGCGGACGGCGAGCGCTCCGTCTGAGAGCGGCTCACCCGGAGCGAGCGCGGTGGCTGCGACGAGGATGGGTTCCGAAGGGGGTGGCCGGGTTGCCGCGAACGCCGTGAGGGCTGCGGCAGCCGCCAGTCCTGCACCGAGGAGGGTTCGGCGGTCGAACCTCACTGACGCAACTCGATGACGGCGAGGTGGGCGAGTGCGACCACACGGCTGCGGCCGCCGGCCGTGAGGATGGCATGATCGGCCCCGACGACTTCGACCGATCCGGCGCACCATTCGGTGCCGGCCAGTACCGAGGCAGATGCCTCCCGATCGGCCGCTTCGAGGAGGAGGTCGCGGATGGTCCTCCTTCTCATGGCTGCTGCTCGAGCGGCGTGCTGTTCGGCCTCGAGCGTCTCGTCCATGCGTTGTCGCAGGCGACGGCCGACGGCGATGAGGTCGGGATGACCGAGCGGGTCCACTGCTCCTCCTGCTTCGGGGCGGCTGTCGATGCCCTCCTCACATCAGGGTGGTGCGCCTGCATTCCCTGCTGTCGAGTGCACCTTCGGACATTCAGGTGTCACTCGCAAGAGGGTCGTCGGGGAGAGTTTTCGCGTTCGGCGCGGGGGTCGTCGCCCGTGGGGAGACGGTGGAGCGTTCGCCGACGGTCGCCGGCTACCGGTCGTCTCGCCGGCGGCCGCGGAACGGCCGGCGTGCGTGCCGCCATGCTGCGCCCGCCGAGGCGCCGACTCTCCGGATCTGTGAGCGGGCGGCCGAAGCCGAGTTCGATAGAGACGATGCCGTCCTCGAAACCGAGTAGATGGACCTGAGGGGGAGGGCCATCAGCGGAGCAACTCCACCATCACGTCCTGAGGGTCGTCCCGGAGGAGGCTGAGGTCGGGCCGCATCGATTCGGTGGCCCAGCGGAGCCAGGGGCCGGCAGCCACGGCGCCGACGATCTGACCGGGGCCGACCGACTTGGCCTGATACATCATCCTGTCGGCTTCGGCGATCATCGCATCCACCGTGGCCGGCGGGTACTGGAAGGTCATGATGCCCACCGATGCGCTGACCTTCTCGTCGGCGATGCAGCAGTGGTCACCGATGATCCTGGTGATCCTCTGTACGACGCTGATGGCGTCTCGTGCACCGGTCTCGGGGAACATGACGATGAACTCGTCTCCCCCGATGCGGGCGAAGATGTCCGTGCCCCTGATGGACGAGGAGACCGTCTCGGCGAAGATCCGGAGCAGGTGGTCGCCAGCCTTGTGGCCGTGGCGATCGTTGACACCCTTGAAGTCGTCGAGGTCGAAGTAGGCCATGCTGATAGGGAGGCCGGTGCGGGCCGCCCTGAGGCGCTCGCGGTCTGCAGCGATGGAGAAGGACCGGCGGTTGAGAGCGCCTGTGAGGGGGTCGACCATCGCCAGGTGGCGCTGCTGGATCAGCGATCGGCGCAGCGACGAGATGATCCAGACGATGAAGAGCATCACACCGAAACTCGTCGCGGCGTTGACCGCCATCGACCGGGTGAGGTCCCAGGATCCCATCAGGTCGGCCAGGAGGCTCTCTGTGACGGCGAGAGCGGCGACCAGCGTCGCACTGCGCATCGTTCCGAGCCATGTCACGATCACGACCGCGCCGACATAGAGGAAGTCGACCGAGAAAGTGCGTCCAGTGAGGTGGTCGCACACGGCGATCAGCGTCACGAGGAACACCCCGAAGGCGAGGGGTGCTGCGTTGGGCCAACGAGTGAACGCTCCGATCCGGACGAGGGTGCGATCCTCATGACGATCGGTGCCGGGGCGTACGGTGGCGGCGTCGATGACTTGGTGACTGGTCATATGTGACTAGTCATTCGGCACTAGTCACCCCCGACTTGAGTGGTTTCAACGAGAATTCTGTCGCTAGATTCGGCCGCCGTGGATTCCCGTGACCCTCACCGCACCGTGCTTTCTGCGTGGTATCGCGCTGCCATGGCCCACTTGCCGGCCGGGTCGCCGGTGTGGGACGCCCATACCCATACGGGAGACAGGGATCCCGATGGGAAGACGAACACGGCGGAGTCGCTGCTGGCAGCCCTCGATGGGGCGGGCCACGATGCCGCCGTCATATGCCCAAGTGCCGATCCGGCGGGGTATCCGCACAACAACGACAGGGTCTTGGAAGAGGCCGGGGGATCGGGAGGCCGCCTCATTCCGTTCCTCAGGGTCGATCCGAAGGCCGGCGACCCGGCTGCCGAGGTGGAGCGATGCCTCGACCTCGGTCATCGGGGGATCAAGCTCCACCCGCGCTCCGAGAGATTCCCTCTGTCTCATCAGGGGATGGACGCCGTGGCTGCCGTGGCAGCCGATCGCGGTGTGCCGCTGCTCATCCATGCAGGCCGCGGCATCCCGTCGCTCGG
>JABMPV010000228.1 GCA_013202595.1 bacterium | reverse complement strand
CATTCTGCCTCGTCGATGTGCAGGAACTGCTTCGGCTTGACGGCCTTCTTGAGGTACTCACCGTCGACGATCGCCAGTTGGTAGTCGTCACGAAAGGGCGGGGTCTCGAACCAGACATCGGTCTTGGCCATCAGCGGTCACCCTCGATGAGCGGCCTGCCGTAGGTCGAGACCTTGGGTGGCTTCGGCGCGTCCTTGCGCTTGGCCCGCTCCTGCACCTGATACACGCCGACTGCGATCACACCGAGGAGGGTCGCGCTGTAGGCGCCGCTGACCATGTCCTTGATGGCGCCGTAGGAGATCGAGACCTCGTTGTTCAGCGTCAGCCACGACGGCAGGGTGATGGCCACCTTCTGGGCCGTCCACTCGAAGTTGCCCTGGGTGATTGCCAGCCACTGGTTGGGGACCACCCCGAACAAGATGATGAGCTCGAGCGTGGTGAACATCGCTGCAACCGTCGCCCTTGCCCACGTGAGCGGACGGCCGATCACATAGGCGAGCAGGATGCCCCCGAGGAACAACTGGCTCCCGATCAGTGCCGCGAACTGGCTTCCCGTGGGCAGCATCCAGCAGCCGAAGTCGGTGTCGAGCGAGATGCCGAGGCAGCGGGGGATGTCGGGGTAGATCTCCTGGCCGACCGCGTTGGTCGTGGAGAGCCCCGTGAAGTGCGCGGCCAGGATTCCGACGATGAACAACACCACACCTGCGACGGTGGCAATCACGCCAAGGCGCACGCGCTTCTGCTCGGTCACGGTGGCTGCTTCTTCCTCCAGGTGGGCCGACATTGTACGCGTAGGGACCGCCATTGGAAATCGGATGGAGTGGTGGTCTTGACGGCCCGGCGCCGGACCGTCGACAATGCGGTCCCCGACGGCGCCGTCGACGAGTGCATCGGCCAACCGGCCAACCGCTAACCTGCTGCGCCGTCGCGCAGACGAGGAGGAGCCGGGTAGTGACCACGACACCCGCGGAGCCGGATTCCGCCGCACCAGCCACGGTGCGCACCATCGAAATCCGGCCTGTGGTCCTGGGCGCACTGGCATCGCTCGTCGTCGGCGCCATCCTGTATGGACTGGCGGCGGCCCAGGTCGCGTGGCCCGACCTCTCAGGCGGCCTCGCTCTCTTCTCCTATGGGCGGGTCCTTCCGATGGCGACCGGTCTGCTGCTGTACGGGTGGCTGACCGTCACGCTGCTCGCCGCATGCCTGCACATCGTCCCGAGGGTCACAGGGTCCGATCTCCGTTTGCGGCTCTTTGCCCTGTTCGGGCCCCTGCTGGTCCTGGCAGGCGCAGTGGCCGGTTCTTTGGCGGTCGGCTTCGGCATGAACGACGGCGGCCGCTACCTCGAGTTCCCCCTGTGGGCCGACGGCGTCATCGCTCTCGGCGGACTGATGGTCGCCCTATCGGTCACCGCGACCGCCCGGGCCGCTCGTGGCGGTCTCCCTGTTGCGGGGTACTACCTGGTGGCAGCTCCCTGGTGGTTCACGCTCGCCTGGGTGACGGGCGCTCTCCCCGGTCTCGGCGGTGTGCCGGCAGCCCTCCAGTCGTGGTTCACCATCACGGCGCTGACCGGTCTGTGGTTCGGTGCGGCGGGCATTGGCATCGCCTACTACCTCGTCGGTCGCCTCGATGTGCAGTTCCACCCCCGCCTCGGGGTGATCGGATTCTGGTCGCTCACCTTCACATGGGCGTGGACCGCAGGCCGGGCACTGCAGTACGGCCCGACGCCCGATTGGCTCGAGACCATCGCCGTTCCTTTCGCCGCAGGTGCGGTGCTCGCGGTGATCACGATTGCTGCCGATTTCGGAATCGCGCTCGCCGGGCGATTCGATGAGACCAGGGGGTCGGCCCCGATTCGACTGGTGCTCGTCGGGCTGTTCCTGTTCCTGCTGATGCCGTTGCAGATGCTGGTGCAGGCGTTCCGGGGATCAAGCACGGTCATCCACCTCACCGCGTGGGAGACGGCCTTCGAGCAACTCATCCTTTTCGGGGCGTTCACGGCCTGGGCACTCGCCTTCGTGCTCGACGCGGTCACCTCCAGGCGTGATGCAGGTCCGGGGCGCAGGATGACGGCCATAGGGATCTGGCTGGCGGTCGGCGGCCTCGGTGTCTCGGTGGTTTCGCGTTGGATCGCCGGGCTCCAGGTGGGATACACCTGGGTGGGCGGCGTCAACTCCGACGCGTATCAGAGCTTCGGGGACGGCTTCCGCAATTCGGTGGTGCCCATCTCGGGTCTCGACGCTCTCAATGTGGTCGGTCTCGATCTGGTGGTGATCGGCCTCATCATCCTCGCCGTCACCGCGGTACTGACGATGCGGGCTCCCGCAGCGAGCGACACCGTGGATCACCTCTTCGATGCGCCGGTGCCTGCGACCCGCGCCGGCACGGTGCTGCCGGGTGCCGTCGCTCTGTTCCTGGTCGCCTCATTGGCCGTCTTCGTGCTCCCGGCGATCGACTCCTCGGGTGAGGCTTCGATCCTCGCGGAGCAGACGCGGGACTTCGCCGACGGCTCGCTCGAAGCCGATGGACGCAACCTGTACGTGCAGGAGGGGTGCTGGTACTGCCACACGCAGCAGGTTCGTGCAATCGTCACCGACGTCGGTCTCGGGCCGGTCTCGGTGCCGGGCGATTATGCCTTCGACGATGCCGACACCCTCGGCGTGATCCGCATCGGACCCGACCTCACTCATGTGGGCGATCGGTCCCCGACGAACGACCCGGCCTGGGTGGCGACACATCTCAGAGATCCGCAATCGGTGAGGTCATGGTCGTCCATGCCCGCCTACGGCCATCTCGACGAATCAGAGTTGGCAGCGATCGCTGCCTACATTGCGGCGTTGGACTGACGAAGAGGACACGGAGAGAGCCCCGGAGATGGAAGCACTTCTCGCAGCCGCAGCGGCGGCCATGAACGCCCCCGGCGAAATGGTCATGCGGTCGGCGCGCGCCAGGGCAGCGGCCGACGGCATCGCGGTCGAAGCCGTCCTGGGCGCATGGGGTGGCGGCGCAGCCATTGCCCCCGCCGCCGCAGCACCTGCCGCT
>JABMPV010000227.1 GCA_013202595.1 bacterium | reverse complement strand
TACCTCAAGTTCCCCTACCTGAAATCACCCGGGTGGAAGGGCCACGTCGATGGCGCCGACAGCGGGGTCTACCGGGCGGCGCCGCTGGCTCGACTCAACGTGGCCGACGGCATGGCCACACCGCTGGCGCACGAGCAGTACGAGCGGATGATGGCGACCCTGGGCGGCAGCCCGGTGCACTTCACACTCGCTTACCACTGGGCCCGTGTGATCGAGCTGGTGCAGGCGGCCGAGGCGGCCTACGAACTCGCCCGGGATCCGGAGATCACCGATCCCAACATCCGGACGGTGCCTACCGAGACGCCGACCGAAGGTGTTGGTGTCATCGAAGCGCCGCGCGGCATCCTCTTCCATCACTACAAGACCGACGAGGACGGGATCGTCGAGAAGGCCAACCTGATCGTGGGCACCACGAACAACTACGCGGCCATCAACCTCTCGATCGGGAAAGCGGCCAAGGCGATCCTCGAGGACCGTCGCGAAGTGACCGAGGGTGCGCTCAACATGGTCGAGATGGCTTTCCGGGCCTACGACCCTTGCTTCGGCTGTGCGACCCACTCCCTGCCGGGCCAGATGCCTATGGAGGTCACGCTCTACGACTCCGGCGGCGAGGTGATTTCCCGACGGGTTCGGGACTGAGTCTCGGTGGCGGCTCCGAACCCACCGGGCGAAGAAGGGCAGGGGGATACCCTGCTGCTGGGTCTCGGCAACGACATCCTCACTGATGACGCGGTCGGCTTGCTGGCGGCCCGGCGTGTGGCCGAACTGGTGGGGGAACGGGTTGACTTCATCGAGACCTGTGTGGCAACCGTCGACCTCATCACCGTGATCAGCGGCTATCGGCGGGTAGTGGTCGTCGATGCACTCGTGTCGGCCGATCTGCCGCCGGGATCCCGGGTTCGCGCCATGGCAGAGGAGCTCCCCAAGGGGTTCGGGTACCGTTCATTTCATACGCTGCCGTTCAGCGAAATGCTCGAGATCGGGCGAAGGCTCGAGATGGACCTGCCTGAGGAGATCATCGTCCACGGCCTGGTGGTTGATGACCCGTCGACTTTCGGGGAGAAGCCCACACCCGCCGTGGAGTCCGCCTGGCGCGGCTGGGCAGACGAGATCGCTCAGATGGAGTTCGATCAGGCCCTCCCCGATCAGCCGTGACCCGGATCGGCAGCAGCGATGTCCGCCCGCAACGCCAGTGCATCAGCGGCTTCCTCCGGCGTCAAGGCCTGGAGGGCCAGCCCGGCATGCACCACGACGTACATACCCGGTTGCACCTCAGGGGTGAGATCCACGCCGATCGTCATCTCCCGGCCCTGGACGTCGACCTGGGCCAGTAGGACCCCCTGCTCCCTCCTGACCGATCGCACGCAACCGATCGCGGCGAGACACATCAGAGCGGGCCGGCAGTTGTCGGAGCGAAGCACCCCTTCATGGGATCAAGCCTATCAGCATCATGTCGCCGGTCTCCCACCATCTCCCTCCAGATTCGGGTGGCGGCTAGCCCAGCCTGGCGCACTGCGGTGAGGTCGGCTGGAGCCGATCCTCCACGACGGTCCCTGACCGGCCGGCGGCGGGGCCACTCTGAACCTGTCGAAGGCGATTCAGCACGAGAGCGCCCTTGGGCCAGTGCTCATAGGCCCGGCACCTGGACCGTCCGCGATGACCGTGAGAGCCGATCGTGAGGATTGCATGGCCCCGATCTGCTCGAAAGCTCAAGTGTTCGATCAACTCTTCTTCAACTCTTCTTCAACTGGAGGCCTTGCCCGGCTACAGGATGAAGACCTCGCCGCCGGCGTCTTCGACCTCGATGGCGAGCAGCAGGCCCGCATTGCGTGCCCATCGTCCGAGGAGTGCGTCGGCCTGAACGTTGCATCCCGCCACGAACGTCGGCCACTGCTCGCCCCTGTGGGCTTCGCCGATCTCTGCCAGGCACCCCGGGACGGCGACCGTCGTGCCTGCAGACTTTCGAACGCCTTCGAGGCGCACCACGGCCATGCCGAGATCACTGCAGCGGGCGAGGATGGCGGCGGCCACTCTGGTGGGGAAGAAGCCTTCATCCTCGGCGCCGCGGAGGGTCGCCTTGGCATCGAACTCGTCGGACAGGATCTCGATCGGATCCTCGCCAACCGGCTCGGGGAGCGCACCGGGAGGCTCGGGTGCCAGGATGGCCGCGGCCACCTCCAGCACCCTGATGACCTCGGAGACCTCGAGCACAGGCGCCCCCTCCGCCGGCGAGAACCACTCGACCAGCAGGTCCGGGCCGTCGGCGAACACCTGGCCCAGGGGCTCTCCTTCTTCGCGGATCTCGACTACCACGCCGTCCCAATCGGGGCGGGTGACCTCTCGTACCTGTAGCGCCACGATCAGCGCTCGTCGATGGGGTGGACGTCGCGAAGCGGTTCGCCGACGTACAACTGGCGGGGCCGGCCGATCTTCGTGTCGACGTCCTCGCTCATTTCCTTCCACTGGGCGATCCAGCC
>JABMPV010000226.1 GCA_013202595.1 bacterium | reverse complement strand
CTGTTGGGGCAGGCGGCGACACAGGCTCCGCACCCGATGCAGGCCGCCGCATCCATGGCTGAGTCGGATGCCTCCTTCGGGATCTGAATGATGTTGGCATCAGGGGCACTGCCGGTCGGGGCGGTGATGTAGCCGCCGGCCTCGATGATCCTGTCGAGCGGCGAGCGGTCGACGACGAGGTCCCGCAGAATCGGGAAGGATCGTGCCCGCCACGGCTCGATGACGATGAGGTCTCCATCGGAGAACTTCCGCATGTGGAGCTGGCACGTGGCCGTACCCGATTGGGGACCATGGGCCTGGCCGTTGATCATCAGCCCGCACGTTCCGCAGATGCCCTCACGACAGTCGTGCTCGAAGGCAATCGGCAGCTCCCCCGACAGGATGAGGCGCTCGTTGACGACGTCGAGCATCTCGAGGAAGGACGCCTCGGGACTGATCTCCTTGGCCTCATACTCGATGAACTCCCCGGCGGCATCGGGGCCGTGCTGGCGCCAGACCCGGAGTCGGAGGTCCATTACTTGTAGCTCCTGGTCGTCGGTTCGACATACTCGAACTCGAGCTCCTCGGCGTGGCGGATCGGGTCGCTCTCCGTGCCGGCGAACTCCCATGCCGCGACATGGGCGAATCGATCGTCATCCCGCCTCGCCTCGTTGTCGTCGGTCTGGTGCTCAACGCGGAAGTGGCCCCCGCAGGATTCCTCCCTGGCGAGCGCATCGCGACACATCAATTCAGCGAGTTCGAAGAAGTCGATCACCCGGCCCGCCTTCTCGAGCGACTGGTTGAGGGACTCGTTGTCGCCGAGCACCCGCACATCGGAGTGGAACTCCTCGCGCAGGGCCGGGATGTCACGGATGGCTCGATCGAGTCCGGATGCGTCCCTCGCCATGCCGCAGGCATCGATCATCAGCTTGCCGAGCTCCCTGTGGAACCAGTCGGTGGTCCGGGAGCCCTGCGTCGAGAGCAACCCCTGCATCCGATCGTTGACGTCAGCCTCCGCCGCAACGAACTCGGGATGATCGGTCGCCACCTTCGCCTCTCCCAGG
The DNA here is from genome assembly GCA_013202595.1 of bacterium. Lineage (GTDB taxonomy): Bacteria > Actinomycetota > Acidimicrobiia > Spongiisociales > UBA11373 > JABMPV01. The sequence continues at coordinate 1,420 of JABMPV010000226.1, read as the reverse complement.
AACCCGGCCAGATACGCCGCGACCGTATTCGGGGCGATGAAGTACCCATCTGCGAGGCCCTGCATGAGTGCACTCGCTCCAAGCCGGTTGGCCCCGTGATCCGAGAAGTTCGACTCGCCGAGGGAGAACAGGCCGGGGATCGTCGTCATGAGGTTGTAGTCCACCCAGAGGCCGCCCATGGTGTAGTGCGGAGCCGGGTAGATCCGCATCGGGACGTCATAGGGGTCCTCAGCCGTGATCCGCTCGTACATCTCGAAGAGGTTGCCGTAGCGCGCCCCGATGGTGTCCGCTCCCAGCCGATCGATCGCATCGGCGAAATCGAGATAGACCCCGTTGCTCAGCGGACCCACTCCCCTGCCTTCATCCACGACCGCCTGACGGGCCGCCCGGCTGGCGACATCACGGGGCACGAGGTTGCCGAAGGCCGGGTATTTGCGCTCGAGGAAGTAGTCGCGATCGGCCTCAGGGATCTCCCCCGGCGGCCTGGTCTCCCCTGGTGTTCCGGGCACCCAGATGCGGCCGTCATTGCGCAGGGACTCGGACATGAGGGTCGACTTGGACTGGAACTCATCGCTCTGGGGAATAGCCGTGGGGTGGATCTGAGTGAATGACGGGTTGGCGAACAGCGCCCCCTTGCGATGCGCCCTCCACGCAGCGGTGACGTTGCAGGCCTTTGCCATCGTCGAGAGGTAGTAGACGGTGGCGTACCCGCCGGTGGCCAGCACGACTGCGTGGGCGGAGTGAGATCTGATCTCACCCGTCAGCATGTCTCTGACCACGATGCCGGCAGCCCGGCCGTCGACGACCACCACGTCGAGCATCTCGGTGCGATTGTGCATCTCGACCGAACCTGCCCGGATCTGGGCGGCAAGGGCCTGATAGGCGCCCAGGAGCAACTGCTGGCCGGTCTGCCCCCGCGCATAGAAGGTCCGCGACACCTGGACCCCGCCAAACGAGCGATTGGCCAGCAGGCCGCCGTACTCCCTCGCAAAGGGCACGCCCTGGGCGACGCACTGGTCGATGATGTTGACGCTCAGCTCCGCCAGGCGGTAGACGTTGGCCTCGCGGGAGCGGTAGTCCCCGCCCTTGACCGTGTCGTAGAAGAGCCGAAACACGCTGTCGCCGTCGCCCTGGTAGTTCTTCGACGCGTTGATCCCGCCCTGGGCGGCGATCGAGTGCGCCCGACGCGGGCTGTCGTGATAGGTGAATGCCTTGACGTTGTACCCGAGCTCGCCCAGCGTCGCAGCAGCCGATGCCCCGGCTAGGCCCGTGCCCACGACGATGACATCGAACTTCCTGCGATTGGGCGGCGCCACCAGCGGCATGGCGAACCGGTGGGAGTCCCACTTGTCCTCGATCGGGCCCTCAGGGACCGCTGCGTCGAATGGCATCGTCATCTCCTCACCCCAGCCTTCCGGTG
>JABMPV010000225.1 GCA_013202595.1 bacterium | reverse complement strand
GACAAGATCACCTCGTGGCTGCTCGAGGCCGAAGAACCCTGGGTCCGGTGGGACGTCCTGGTACGGCTGTTGGACCGCGCCCCCGACGACCCGGACGTGCGTGCGGTGCATCGCGAGACCATGGAGTACCCGCTGGTTCGGCAGTTGCTGGACGACGTCATGACATGGCCGGAACCACCGATCACGAACCACAAGCAAGCCAAGCACCCGCTGCACAAACTCGGAGCGCTGGTCGAGATGGGCTTGACCGTGACGGATCCGGCCGGAAGGGAACTGGCTGACCGGTTCCTGGCGCATCAGGATGAGTGTGGGGCGTTCCAATCCCTGATCAAGATCCCCAGAGCATTCGGCGGGACCGGCGAGAGCAGGTGGGACTGGATGGGGTGTGACGCGCCCGTGATCCTGCACAGATTGCTGGCACTGGGCGTTCGGGACGCTGCGCTCACGTGTGCCGCGGACCAAATCGCTGGCCTGGTGCGGCCCAATGGGTGGCCGTGCTCCGGGTCGATTCCCAAGATGCGTGGACCGGGGCGCAAGGACGACCCGTGCCCGTACGCCACCCTCGTTGCCTTGCGGGCCCTCTCGCTGTCGGAAGAACATCGGCGAGGAGAGGCGTGCCGCCTGGGTGCGGAGATGCTCCTGACCCACTGGGAGGAACGGGCGGGCCGCAAGATCTATCTCTTCGGCATCGGCACCGACTACCAGAAGGCAAAGATTCCGTTGGTCTGGTACGACCTCGTCAACGTGGTGGACGTGCTGTCCTTCTTCCCCTGGACACACCAGGACCCCCGCTTCCAGGACATGCTCAAGGTTCTGCTCGACAAGGCCGATGACGACGGCCGGTTCACACCGGAGTCGGTGTGGATGGCCTTCAAGGGATTCGATTTCGCCCAGAAACGGCAACCCAGTCCAACGCTGACCCTCGCCGTGGAACGGATTCGCCGACGAATCGGCAGCTACCAACGCGCTACTTGACCGAATGCTCCCGTAGTCAGCCAGCCAAGGGTGGTGTGATCCCGAGACGAGGGTGATGCCTTCGAAACGAGTGTCCATAACCCCTGCTGCGAGATCATCGCCGGATTCCTGGTGAGACGCTGGGCACAAGGTGGGGCCAGATGGTGGTCGAAACCAGACGGTTTCTCTCAGCCAGCGCCCCTCGCCCCTCGCTTCGCACGAACCTTTCACGAACAATCACGAACTCTTCACGAACCAAGTGTCGCTATCCCGAAAGGCGGTACCTCGTGGAACGTCCTTTGCCCGTGCGCGATACCCGACCGCTCTCGACTAGGGCCGAGAGGAGTCGCTGTACCATCCGGATGCTGGGCGGGTTATAGAGCCGTTGACGGATCTCTTCGATCCCGACCTCCCCGAGTGCTGCGACGGCGTTCAGAACCTCCCGCTGCCGGGGCGTCAGGTCCGCCCCGGCGACGTCAGTGCCGGCGCCGATAGCAGCCCAGAACCGTACACCGGTCTCACCTGATCGTTCGATGAACTCCGGCTCCCGAAGCCCGGCATGTTGGCAGATCTCGAGAATCCTCTGCGTCCCGCGGCCCCACTTCTCGATGTAGCCGCGTCGATAGAAGACATCGGCGATGAGGTCGTTCCGCCGGATTGATGGGTGGTCGACCCGCAGCTTCTCGGGTGTGATCTCGTCGGGGAGACGTCCCCAACTCCACACCTCCAGTCGGTCATCGTAGATGGAGACGCCGATGGAGGCGCCAGCCTCGCTGTAGTCGCGGTGGCAGAACGCGTTGACAAGGGCCTCGCGTAGGGCTTCTGCTGGGTACTGCGGCCGATCCTCGCGACGCATCTTTCCTGGAACCACCCGGCTCGCGATCGGTAGATGCAAGTCGAAGAATGCCTCGGCGCGTCGGAGGAGCGAAAAAGCGTGTCCATGAAACTGACGGTTGTCGATGAATTCGGACTTCGTGACGCCGCGGAAGCGGGCGAGTCGGATGGCACATTGCGGGAAGTGCGGCATCGGCTCCTTCGCGAAAAGCACGACCGCTGCTTGCGTGGGCCGCTCGTCCACGAGAAGACCGAGTCGCTGAACGACCGTCTCTGGCGCCTCCGAGGGCACCGCGGACAGACGCTTTGCAGCGACCGCCTCGACAACTGTCTGCCGAATCTCATCGGCGTCAAGGTCGGCGACCTCCCATCCCTCGGCCGGAAGGGTCTCCCATCGGTACTGGGAGTGCAGGCGTGCAAGGACGAGCCGTTCATACTCCTCTCGCTTCAACCGCCGGGTCGTGTTGCCGACGCGAATGAACGCACGCCCGTCGTAGGTATACGGGCCCTGGGCACCTGCTGCTGCACGCAGAACAATGACGTCTCGCCCATCCCCCACGCTGATCCGTACAACATCGACCAGCGCCGCTGGCTCGATGTTGCGCACGGCCGCGGTCACGTCGTGGAGCGTGCTATCGGTGACCTGTTGCCCAACGATTCTGCCGTTCGGCGCGACGCCAATGAGCACCGTTCCGCCGTCGCGGTTGAGAAACCCGCATAATGTCTCCATCGCCTTCCGGAGTTCGCCGGTCGTCCGCTTAAGTTCCAGGGTCTCCGACTCCTCAGATGCGACGAGACGCTCGATTTCGGCAAAGGTCGGTGCTGGTTTCATCGTTGCCTCCGTTAACGATCACCGCCATCGACTTTTTGTGCTGGGCCCGTCTCTTCAACGTCCGAGGGCTCCCTGGCTTCCCAACGCGCGCAGACCTCTTCGACCGGGATCTCTGCTGGGCTTGGATCCACCCATCTGGCGTAGAAGTGCGGATCGCGGCTCCTTGGAACCGGGTTCGCATCTCGAATCCGCGCGAGACAGGGTGCCCTCACACACTCGCCGAGGATCAAGGCTGTCTGTGGCGCCAGCGCAGGGAGTTGGTCCAGGAGCGGCCCGTAAATGCCGGGGACGATCTCCCTAAAGTAGCGCAAGTCTTCGGGGTTCTGCAGGCGATGGACGATGAAGCTGCTGCACTGGGAGAGCACTGCCTTGGACAGTTCGCTCGGACGTTGGGAGGCGACCACGAGCCCAAGGCCGTACTTCCTTCCCTCACGCGCGATGCGCTCGAAGACCTCTTTCGAAATGGAGGCTTCCTCCCCGAACCGCTGCTCTCGGATGTAGTTCTGCGCCTCTTCGAGAACTAGGACGACGGGTAACGAGCCTCGCGCCGTTTCCCCCCCGACCTCTCCGAGTCGTTGCAGGAACTCGAGGATCAACCGCCCGAGCTACGCCGTCACGTTCTCCAAAACCTCTGACGCAAGCAGGCTGAGATCGACGACTACGACATTGTGACCGGCGGTACTCGATCTCTGCCGGTCGTAGAAGGGAAGCGTTCTTT
>JABMPV010000224.1 GCA_013202595.1 bacterium | reverse complement strand
GGCCGAGTGGTCGTCTCGGGGGCCGAGTGGTCGTCTCGGGGGCCGAGTGGTCGTCTCGGGGGCCGAGTGGTCGTCTCGGGGGCCGAGTGGTCGTCTCGGGGGCCGAGTGGTCGTCTCGGGGGACCGAGCAGTCGTCTCGGGTCCTTCAGCCGTGTAGCGGCGCCGGGTGCAGATGACCCCGGTGCCCTCGTGAGCCTCGCCGATCGCCTCGGCGACGGGTTGTCGCGGGACGCGTTCGCCCGCACCGATTGGGTGCTGCTATTCAGCATCTCGGGTATCTATGGGTCGGCGTTCCTGTGGATCGCCATTGCGCTGCGGTCACTGGAGCCGGGGGTCATCGCGGTCGGTCGGTTGACGCTGGCCGTCGCCGCCCTCGCCGTGGTGCCCGCAGCCAGGCGACGAATCGAGAGATCCGACTGGGCGCTCGTGGCGGCCGCCGGCATGATCGGCCAGGGCGCCCCCGCATTCCTCATCGCTGCCGCAGAGCAGCACATTTCGTCGGCGCTCACCGGCATGCTCGTCAGCGGAGTGCCGATCATGGCGGTGGCGATCAACGTCCTGGTGACGAGGCGCAGGCCGGGGCGGATCCAACTCATGGGCCTGGGAGTGGGATTCATCGGGATCCTCATGCTGTCGCTTCCCGACCTCACCGGATCGGGGGGCTCGGCGCTGGGAGTCTCGATGGTGCTGCTGGCGACGGTCGGATACGCCGTGGCCGGCAACCTCTATCCCCGGGTCTCGCAGACCTACGGCCCGCTGGCAGTCACGATGTGGGGCCAGGCGGCCGCAGCGCTGATGCTGCTGCCCGTCGGGTTCCTGGCCCTGGGTGGCTCGTCCTTCGAGTGGGGGTCGGTCGTTGCACTGCTGATCCTCGGTGTGATCGGGACGGGGATCGCCAGGGCGATGATGGTCACGCTCATCGGAAGGGTGGGACCGCGGCGCGGCCCCGTCATCTCCTACGTGATCCCCGTCGTGGCCCTCATCCTCGGCGTGTCCGTGCTCGGCGAATCCGTCGAGGCCATCCAAGTGGCAGGTGTTGCCGTCGCTCTGGTTGGAGGGTTTCTGGTGACGAGGGCCGAGTAGGTCGCTCACACGGTGTAAGAGTCGCCCCAGTCGAGTGGGACCACCTCGATGCCGTCACCAGCCAGGACTCTCGCCGCCATGCCCGTGATCGCCGCACGCCCGAATGCACTCAGGTAGAAGTCGTGGATCGGCACCACCTGGGCCGGATGGAGCCGCCGGGCGAAGGCCACCGAGGCCGTTGTCGAACCCCACGGGACGATGAGCGGCAGTGCGAGCACCGGCGCGGTGGTCGTCGGCTGATAGGAGTCTCCCGGGTGGGTGAGCAAGCCGTCGAGGGTGTAGGAGCGATTTGGGGGAGCGGCGCCGGTGGGGATGACCTCGTGGACGACGTCCTCCGACGAGACTCCGGACGGGTTGGCGGTCATGACCTCGATGTCGTGGGGAGCGAGGATCTCGGCGACCGCCGCGTTGCCCAACACTGTTACGTCGGAGCCCCGATCGATCAGCCATCTCACGAACTCGGGCTTGACGTGGTCGCCATGCTCGTGCGTGACGAAGACCCTGTTGACCTCACCGATCGTGGAGAGGTCGATCTCTTCGCTATCCCAGGCGAAGAACCCGGGGTCGAACAGCGAGGTGCCATCGTCGGTGGTGACGAGCAGGCAGGAATCTGCGATGCGTGTGATGGTGGTCATGGCGCCGAAACTAGCGCCATCGGGTCATCCGCAGGCTGCGGCGAGTCCTTCGAGGCCGAGAATCCGGCTCAGTGCAGTCCTCGTCTGGGGGCCCACCTTGCCATCGACGGTGAGTCCCTCTGCCTCCTGGAGAGCGGTGACTGCTGCTGTGGTGAGCGGTCCGTAAGCGCCGTCGGCGGTGCCGGGGCTGAACCCTGCGACCCTGAGGAGTTGCTGGAGGTTGGTGACTGCCTGACCGCGATCGCCCGGCCGCAGTGGAGCGCCGGGATAGAGCACGGAAGCGTGGCTGGCTGCAGCGACGATCGTCGAGATCGCAGAGCGAGTCTGACCGCCGGCAACCCCGTCGACCGTGATTCCACGGTCGTCCTGGAATCCGCGGAGCGCCCCCTCGGTCTTCGGCCCCATGCTCCCGTCGGCAGATCCCGGGGTGTATCCGAGTGCCGCGAGGACACTCTGGAGTTGGGCAACCGCGGTTCCGGTGCTGCCGCGTCGCAGGGCTGTGGTGCCGTTGAGGAGTGCGCTGGTCTCACCGATCGCAGTGCATGTGCTGCCACCGCCACCGCTACCGCCTCCTCCGCCACCGGTGATGGTGACGCCCGAGGCCCTTTGCAGCGCCTGATAGGGGTTGACGACGGTGCCGTGGGGATCGCGCAGTTCGTAGTGCAGATGGGGTGCAGTGCTCTCGGCATTGCCGCTATCGCCCACCCAGCCGATCAGGTCGCCGGCCGTGACTCTCGTGCCGGGCAGGATGCCGGGTGCGATGCCCCAACCTTGACCGTCGTCGGTGCCGGGAGTGTCGTTGTTGAGGTGGATGTACCAGGACTCCCAGCCGTCTTTGTGGATCAGCACGATCGTGCAGCAGCGACTCTCGTTGAGGTAGTTGGCGTTGCTGCTCCAATTGACCCTCTGCACCACACCGGTTGCGACGGCGACGACCGGGGTCATCTTCGGTGCCATGAGATCTTGAGCGTGGTGGACGCCGTCCGATCGGCCGGCGTAGAACGTGTCGCTCATCCGGTAGTCGCCGGCCACGGGGTCGACGAGGGGGTAGTCGACCATCTCGCCGAACTGGTGGTCGGGACCATTCGTAGCGGAGTGCGCGGCTGCCGGGGCCGCGGTCGTGACCAGCAGCATGGCTGCGGCCGCGAGCGGTCCGAGGCGTCGAAGCAATTTGAGTGGATTCACAATGCTGGCCCTGAGTTGTCCACAGGGCACGATACCCACGATTCGCGCTCTCGGGAACTCCTGACCTGCTCCGATTCTCAGGTTTTCCACAGGTCCCTGTCTCGGGGGAATGCGCGGCATGAGACTCGAGGTGGGCGATACTGCGCAGTGTGCATCGCATACGCGTGATCCTCTGGTCGGGCGCCGACCGCGTCGCCGTCATCAGGTTCCCGCTCGGCTGGGGGCGGCCCGGCGTTGCGATATCTCTGCGCGAGGCGATCGGGAGGGTCAGGGCGGTTCCGGGGGTGGGGCGATCGATCGTGTGGTCTCACGCCCCCGCTTGGGAACCGGATGAGCGCCGGGCCAGAGAGCGGGTGCTGTGGGCGTTCGGTGCGGCCACCATCATCGCGTTGCTCCCAGGCATTGCCTTCGGTGGCATGTGGTGGGCGACATGGTTGTTCCCCGCGATGCTGCTGGTCGTCTCGGCGATGTCCTTTGCCGCAGAGTGGATCACGCAGTCGACCGGGGCGATGCTCACGAGAGACGGACGCCTGTTGATCAAGGGCCCGAGGCGGACCCGCGAGATGGATCTGCGAGCGGCTTCCCGTGTCGACGTCCTCGTATCGAGATCTGATCCCGATGCCTGGGAGTACGCCCCTCCTGTGAGCGACTGATCGGCATCGGATGGCATCGATTGGGCGTGCGTTGTCACGCATGCGTGACGTTCGGCCCTATGGAGGGCGACTTCCGGCGATGACGATGGACGGGACGCCGACGGGAGAAGCCCACATGGCCGATCGAGAGCGCGATGGTCTGATACTCGATGTGACACCCGGGCACGAGGCGTTCGAACGCGACTTCCTCGAGACGCTCGGCCACCCCGTCCTCGTCTGTCATGGACCGCGGCCTCACGAGTGTCCGCTGATCGAAGAGGGTTCATGCGAGATGCTGGACGCCGCTCACGGCGTCGTGTTCCAACTCGATCTCGATCGTGAGTACCACAGAGAGATCCTCGATCGCTACACCCGGGTGCTTCCCGAGGACGTCCCCGTCAGGGTCGTCGTCGCACCCGACCAGGTGGAGCGCCACACGGGCCTGCTCGACCGGGTGCAGGTCTGGACCCATGAGCCCACGGCCGGCGAACTCGATGGCTTCGCAGCCCAGGTAGAGGCTGCCGATGCCAATCAGGCAGCGGCCGAGGACGACTAGTGCTGTAGCTGGCAACGTTTGGGGGGTTGAGCCGCCGGCCGGTGAACACTGCGGGTTCCTGGGGCGTTGATTCCTGGCGCTAGATCGTGTCCCGGCTGGTTGGTGAGGGAAGCCTTGGAGCGCTCATGGGGTGTCGTGCCGACCGAGCACTGATC
>JABMPV010000223.1 GCA_013202595.1 bacterium | reverse complement strand
TGCCCGGCCCCAGTCGCCCGCAGCGGCCGGCCCGCTGGTCGGCCGACGCTCTACTGATCGGCTCGATGGGAAGGCGCTGCACCTTGGTGCGCTTGCTGTACCTGGAGATCCGGGCGGTCCCCGGGTCGACGACATACCGGATGCCCGGCACCGTCAGGGACGTCTCGGCGACATTGGTCGCTATCACGATGCGCCTGCCGGTGTGTGGTTGGAATACCCGGTGCTGCTCTGCTGCAGACAGACGGGCGAACAGCGGGACGATCTCGGTGTGGCGCAGTCCCAGGTCGGCGAGGGCGTCCGAAGCATCGCGGATCTCCCGCTCCCCGGAGCAGAAGACCAGCACGTCACCTTGCCCATCGCCTGCGAGTTCGGCAACGGCATCACAGATCGCCTGGGGCTGGTCTCGCTGTGTCCTGGAGGCGGGGTCATCGAGGGGCCGATACCTGGTTTCGACCGGATAGGTGCGTCCCGACACCTCGATGACGGGTGCGTCGTCGAAGTGGGCTGAGAAACGCTCCGTGTCGATGGTGGCCGATGTCACGATGAGCTTGAGATCACGGCGCTTTGGGAGCAGGTTCTTCAGGTAGCCGAGCAGGAAATCGATGTTGAGGCTGCGTTCGTGGGCCTCGTCCAGGATGATGGTGTCGTATCGCCTGAGCAGGCGGTCGTTGTGGATTTCGGCCAGCAGGATGCCGTCGGTCATCACCTTCACGAACGTGTCGTCGCCGACCTTGTCGGAGAAGCGAACCGTGAACCCGACCAATCCGCCGACGGCGCTGCCCATCTCCTCGGCGACCCGCTCGGCGATCGACCGGGCTGCAATTCTCCTGGGCTGGGTGTGGCCGATGAGCCCCCCGATACCTCTGCCCAACTCGAGGCAGAGTTTCGGCAACTGGGTGCTCTTTCCCGACCCGGTTTCTCCGGCGACGATGACCACCTGATTGTCTCTGATGGTGGAGAGCAGCTCATCCCGCCACGCCGTGATGGGGAGTTCTTCGGGGTAACTGAACTTCGTCGGTGCGATGGCGGCGCGACGGTTCGTCTGCGCCTCGAGTGCGGAGATCTCGCGGTCGAGCATGTCGAGCGTGCCCGCGCGCTTCTCCCCATCTTCGATGCGTTCGGCTCCGGCGATGCGGCGGGCGAAGCGGGTTCGCTGTGAGGCTGGGAGAGCCTTGGCCCTGGCGCGGAGTTGCTCGGGTGTCACAGCCACGAGCAGACATGATGGTGGATCAGCGGACGTCCGGCGACTCCGACCGTGGGCCGTGCGATCCGATCAGAGGCGACCCACGGCATCCAGGGTCAGTTGGATCATCGTGTCGAGCGATGTCTGCCGATCCAGCGGCGACATCTCCTCGGAGTCTCCGATCACGTCGCTGACGGTGAGGACCGCGGCAGCCTTTGCTCCGGTCTCCGCTGCGACGCCGAACAAGCCGGCCGCCTCCATCTCCACCCCGAGCACCCCCATCGTGCGGGCGAGGGCGAACAATTCGGGGGCCGGGTGATAGAAGAGGTCGGATGAGAAGACCGGCCCGACGTGCACGGGCACCTCGCGCGCCTCGGCGGCTTCGACCAGGGCTCTGGTGACACCGAAGTCGGGGACGGCCGCGAAGTCCAGTCCGGCGAACCGCTGGCGATTGACGTTCGAATCGGTGCCGGCCCCTGTGACCACGATCACGTCGCGCAGGGCGAGTCCCTCTGCGATGCCGCCGCAACTCCCCACCCTGATGAGGGTCTCGACGCCGTACACCCTGATCAACTCCGTGGCGTAGATCGACGCCGATGGGATGCCCATCCCGGTCCCCATCACAGAAATGCGCCTGCCATCGAAGCTGCCGGTGAATCCCTCCATGTTGCGGATGGAGGTGACTATGACTGCGTCGTCGAGATGGTGCTCTGCGATGTAGCGGGCGCGCAGCGGGTCGCCCGGCAGCAGACAGATGTCGGCGAAGTCGCCCGGGGAGGCTGAGATGTGAGGAGTAGGCATGTTCCGAGACTAGAAGGTGTTCCCGGCGCGATGGATGGCGGTTCTCTGGTGCGGAGTCAGCCGGTGCGCACACCTGACCAGCGCCGCACCTCGGCGGCGAGATCGAGTCGCTCGACCACCGCCTGGTGCTCGTGTTCACCCCAGGCTTCGCGCGGAAGCAGCCACATGATCTCGAACTCGTTGCCGTCGGGGTCGGCTCCGTAGAGAGACAGGGTCGCTCCGTGTGACGACTCTCCACCGAGGGCGCCGGCCTCGATGAGGTCGCTTTTCGCCGCGGCGAGATCGTCGATCGTGTCCACCTGCCAGGCGAGGTGGTACAACCCGATGCTCCCTCGCTGGCGGGGTTCCGCAGCCGGCCCGAGGCCGAAGAGACCGAGGTCGTGGTGGTTGGCCGAGGCCGGTGCCTTGAGGAAGGCCGCATTGGCCCTCGGCTCTCTGGCGACCACCTCGAACCCGAAGACACCGGTGTAGAAGTCGAGCGATCGCTGCAGGTCGGCCACGAACAGGACGGCATGGTTGAGATTGGTGATGTTCATGAGGGCTCCCCCGGGTGTGCACCGGTCCAACCACGCCCTCCCTACCGGTTGTTCCCGTCACTACGGGCCGATCGCCCCGGCATCGTGGAAGGGTTGGGGATACACGACCGCGCCGCGGTAGCGGTCGTCGACGGGACCGAGCCACTTGACCATGAAGGCCTCGTCCGGCACGTGGTCGGATGGCTTGTCGATCCCGTAGCGGGAGGCCAACTCGAACCCGAAGCGCGGGTAGTAGGCAGGGATCCCCTCGACGATGACGAGAGGCTCATCGCGATCGGCGAGGATCGCGAGACCCGTCTCGGTCAATGCCGTCCCGACGCCTTTACCGTGGTGGTCGGGATGGACGCCGAGGGGCGCGAGGGACAGCACGGTGTGGCCGCCGAGCGTCATGGGGCTGAAGAGGACGTGGCCGATGACTCGAGAGTCGAGATCTGCCACGAGCGAGAGCGACGGGTCGAATCCATCGGCCGCTCTGATCAGGTCGACCAGCAGTGTGACGTCTTCTCCCGGAAAGGCTGCGTCGAGCACGTCGCGGATGGCCTGATGGTCCCCTGGAGCCTCCGGGCGGATCTGCACGGTACTGGAGGCTATCAGGCCCTGGCCGGCGCCTGATCGGTGACCTCGCGGATTGATGCCGTCTCGTCTGCAAAGGCGAGATCCCAGAACGCGGCCTGTGCTCTGGTTGCCGGGCGGTCGGGGCTCCTGATCATGTAGAGCGTCTTACTCAACTCCATGCCCTTGACCGGAACGATGGAGAGTGTCCCGTGCTTGACGCCTTCGCTGGCGA
>JABMPV010000222.1 GCA_013202595.1 bacterium | reverse complement strand
GTCATGATGTCGAAGTCGAACTCGAAATCATCTCGCCCCAGGGCGCCGGGACGTTTCGACGTTATCGGCGGAGGCGGCGAGATGATCTCGACGCCCAGCTCGGCCTTGGTCCGATGGCGCAACGATGCCCCCCCATATGCTGTGTCACCGAGGACGAGTTCGAACTCCTCGTACAGCTCTTTGGCACGACGGATGAGACGGTGGGCTACCGAGCCGTCGTGATGGTTGCCCGCGGTGACGGTGACCGAAGCGATCAAGCCGCTGACGATGTCGCCGAGCACATGGAGCTTGAATCCGTTGAAGGTCTTACTCCTGCTCTTGCGCCCATGGCGTGCGCAGGGGTCGGTCAGGCTGACGATACGATCCTTGGCGACTCGTTTGGCGATGACTAATCGACCCTGCTCGTCAGTCTCGAGGTTCTGTTCGACCACCCGCACAAGGTTGCGACATCGATGCAGCAGACGCCTGCGCCGATTGAAGCGCGCTTGGTCGAGGTGACGACGAACGAACTCGACGGCCCGAAGTGCCCCTGAGGCGAGCGTCTCTGTCACCTCGGCCCGTGCGGTTTTGCTGCTCCACTCGATCGGGAAGTATCCCTTGATGCTCTTGGCCAGCACCCAGGGGACGTCCCACGATGCAGCCACATCCTCGACGCTCTCGCCCGTCGCCTTGACCCACTGCTGCACCAGCATGCGAGTGCCGTCACCCAGAAGGCGGATCGTGTCCGACACCGCCCCGTAGCACCACATCGGCGTGCTGTCGGTTGTCCACACCGGAGCGTCTCCGACCACTCCCTCGTCCAGACAAACCCGCACGATGTGCTCGTGCAAAATGAGGTAGCGCGGTGTCCCACAAGTGGGATGCCGCGTCAGAAGAAAGGCCTCAAACTCCCGCAACGTCTTCTCGTTGGGAATCTGGGTCTGAAGATGGAGTCCCAGCGCCGCCCGCCAGGTGACATCGCTCTTGGCCCGCTTCGTCGACCCGAGCCGGCTCATGCCCTCTTCGGTCCACCGGAGAAAGAGCAACGTCACCAGCGTCACCGCCGGCCACGCCGCGCGTCCTCGCCGCCCTTCGCCTCGCCAACCCGCGAAGAGCCACGCGGGAAAGAGCTTCGAGCGAAAGCGAGCCAACAGCCAGGGGACGGTGCCCGACTCGAGACAGTCGGGTTGAACGATTTCGGGATCATAGAAGGATTGCTGCGACAGCGACCGGCGAGGCATCAAGCTCCTCCCACGGAACCCTTGCTTCGGCCGCTGTTTTCGCACAGCCTACACGTCGGCTCCGTTGGTTGTGGTGGTGGTTCTGCACAGTTCCATGCTCCACTTCCAATGGCAGCCGTCAAATCCCGCCGACGAGGGATTTCCTAAGTGATCGTAATGATCTTGGATTTGATTTTTCCCGAACGCTGCTAGTCTAGAGTTTCCGCATTTTCTTCGACACCCGAGCGCGATCGCAGCCGGATACGCTACGCCGCCAACAGAAGCTCGATGAGCTCCAGATCAATTTTGACGGAACCGGTTGCCGAAGCGGTTCCCCGAAAAAGGCTAGGGAACAGGATCTCCCTGCGGGCAGCCGCGAGCATGTCGGCGAAGCTCGGCTCGCACTTCTTGACGTTCCACGGCGCCCGGCTACGAGCGCGTGCTACATCGTCTGCCGGGTGCCCGTTGGTCAGGTACCAGATCTCCACCGTTGCATAGACCACCATCACGAAGGGCACCGTACGAGTGGCTGCCTTGGACCCCCGTGACTCGTGGGCCGCCGGACCAGGTCGCCAGTCGTCTCGCCGTTGGCCCTTGGGGTGACGCCACCACCCGTTCTGTGGATCGTCGAGTCCGAAATGTTGTTTGAGGTTGCGATGCAGAACCTCTTGGCTCCAGCGGTGAGAGTAGCTGATGATGGTCTGCTCGACAGTCACTGTCGGGTCAGTAACGAAGTAGGCTCGATCATCGATGCGCCTTTTCGGATCGCGTGTGACCACCATCCGAACGACGCGTGTGCCGGTCGATTCGTACCACAACCCGACCTGGGTCTTGGTCAGGATCTCGACGTCTCGGCCGTAGATATGCACCACCTTGGCTTCCCAGGTCGTCGAGCCGTCTTCTGCCAGTCCCCGTGGTGACGGGAGCCGCCGGCCTCTCTTCCGAGGGCGTCCCCGCCCCTGATAGGGAGGAGGCGGGGCGTAGAACTCGGCCTTCATGGTTATCGGGCCGCACAGCACGATCGTCTCGGGCAGACTCAGACGGCACGGATCGTTGGCGACTTCCTTCTCGAGGTTAGCGATACGAGCAGCGACGATTTTGGAAGCGTATTCGTCATCGCCCAACAGGCGAAGGTGGCGTGTAGAGGGGAGCCATCGGCAGAGCAGCTCGACCAGGTCGGACGCCAGCTCGCTGCGCTTGCGATAGTCATCGGCTGGACAGGTCTTCTTGGAGCGGTAGAGCCGGAAG
>JABMPV010000221.1 GCA_013202595.1 bacterium | reverse complement strand
GGGGCGCTACGGTCGGGGCGACACCACCCGAACGGAATCTGCCATGGGCCTGTTCGACACGCTCAAGAAGAAGTTCGGAAAAGCCGCCAGCGACCACGAGGACAAGATCGACGGCGCAATCGACAAGGGCGCAGACCTCATCGACGACAAGACCGGTGGCAAGCACACCGACAAGATCGAATCCGGGGCCGACAAGGCCAAGGACGTCGTCGAGGGCCTGGCGGACGACGAGTAGCCGCCGGTCGAACACCGATATGTGAGACGGGGCGCCCCTGCGGGCGTCCCGTTCGTCGATCTGCCCGGCGTATCCTCGATCCATGGCGTCTCTCGTCGGCCGGGGCATGGCACTGGCCGCGATGCTGCTGATTGGCGGGGCGTGTTCCACGACGTCGTCCCCGGCCACGACAGGGCCCATCGACTCGACGACAAGCGGTTCGACCGCCCCCGCTTCGACCACGACGCTCCCGGCTCCTGCCTCGACCGCGGTTCCTCTGGTAACCGCGCCCGTCACCTCTCCCCCACCTTCCGCGGGCCTCATCGACCCGGATGACCTGGTCCACCTCGGAGCCTTTCGCTTGCCGCAAAGCCCCGAGGAATCGGGTTGGGCCTGGACTGGGGCGGCAATGACGTTCCGACCCGGAGGCGACGGTGAGGGACCGATCGACGGCTTCACTGGATCACTCATCGGCACCGGCCACGATCACTTCCAACTGGTCGCCGAGATCTCCATCCCGGTACCACTCGAAAGCACCGACGTACAGGAACTTCCCGTTGCAGGCACCCTGCAGCCGTTCTCCGACGTCAGAGGGAATCTGTTCGACTTCGCCCGTTACGAGATCCCCCAGGGCGGCGCTGGAGTTCGCCGAAGATCGGATCCACTTCGCATGGGGTCAGCACCTCGAGGAGGACGATCCGACCCCGACCCATGGTTCGGCGTCGACCGACCTGCAGGATCCCGCACCGGCCGGACCATGGCGTATCGGCGACGCTCCCCCCTATGCGACCAACGACTATCTCTTCACCGTCGATCCTGCATGGTCGGCGGATCACCTGGGCGCGGGAACCTGGCTGGCAACCGGACGGTTCAGAGACGGAGGTTGGAGCGGCATGGGTCCGGCCCTGTACGCATATCAGGTGCCACTCGACGACACGCCGCCCGGAACCACCCTCGACTCCGTGCCGCTCATCCAATACGACACCTCGCTCGACGGCGGATCGTCCGTGCTCGACGGCTACCACCACTCCGACGAATGGGCCGGCGGAGCGTGGCTGTCCACTGGGGACACCTCTGCCGTCGTCTTCGCCGGCACCAAGGGGCGGGGTGACTGCTGGTACGGGTTCGAAAACGGCGTCGTCTGGCCCGAGGGCGGGCCCTATCCCGATGTCCCGCCTGCGCCGTTCGATGCCAGGGGTTGGTGGTCGTCGGAATTCGAAGCGGTGATCCTCTTCTACGACCCTTCCGACCTGGCCGCGGTGGAAACCGGCCTGCTCGAGTCGAGCGAGCCTCAGCCGTACGCAATCCTGTCGATCGAGGACACCCTCCTGGCAGACAGGCGGGTGACGACGCCGGGCCGAATCGGTGGCATCGCCTACGACCCGGGAAGTGGTTTCCTGTATGTGATGGAATTGCATGCTGATGGGGCCCATCCGGTGGTCCATGTGTGGGCGATCGGGTAGCGGCCGGGCTTCCGGACAGCCATTCCGGGCGGGTGTAGTCTCGGTCACAGCAGGCTCGGAGTGATGCGTCAGACCCGTCGTGGCGGCTTCCGCCGTGATTGGCGACCACTCCCCCTCTGCCGAGCCTGTCTCTTCATTGGATTCCTCGTCGCCGAAGACCCATAGAAAGGACTCCCCCGGGAAACCGGGAGCGCATGTCACAGGCTGGGGACCGGCCCTTGTCTGTTGCCATCAAAGAGACGTAGGGCTGTTCCCCCGGCCAGGTCTACGCACCCGGCTATTGCAGGGTACGCCGCCATGCGATTGTCAGACCGAGGGTGATCATGAACAGGCCGGTGATGAATCCCCATCCCCATCCATAGGACCCTCTGGCGTCAACGAGCACACCCATGATCAGGGGTCCGGTGGCGAAGCCTGCGCTGTTGCCGAGCTGGACTACTCCGGTGGTCCGACCGACATCAGACAGATCGACGGCGTCGATCAAGGTGAGCCAGGCGACAGCATGCCAGGCCAGCATCGAGAAACCAACACCCACTGCCCCAACCCAGATCAGCCCGGTGGCGCCGCGGGCACCCCATATCGCCAGGGTGGAGAACAGCGCCAACACGGCGATCAGCGTCAAGGGCACGGTGGGACGCCCGAAACGCGAGGCGTGTGCTCCCCACAAGACGCGGCCCGCAACGCCAGAGATACCGATCACCGCGGCAAGTAGGCCTGCCACGGACACGGAGACGCCCAACTCCTCGTGCGCATAGAGCGGCACGAAGGCGATCACCGCGCCGGTCCCCGCTGCCACGGGAAAGCCGATCACGGTCAGCCACCACACCGTGTCCTGGCCTGTCCGTCGGGTCTCGGCGGGGATACCCAATCCTGCGACGGGCCTTGCCATGCCGGCAGGCAGCAGCGCCCAGGTCATCACAAATCCCAGAAGAGGCATGAGCGCCGTCAGCGCTAAAGCCCAGCGCCACCCGAGCACCACCGCAAGCGGTGGTAGCACGAGACCCGCCGCGAGAAGACCCATGGGAGGCCCGGCCTGTTTGATACCGATGACCACCCCATGCCGGGTGGCTGGAAACTCCTCTGACACGAGCTTGTTGGTAACCGGGTTTCCCGCCGCCAGCCCGAGGCCTCCAAGCAAGGCAGCGGCCAGGACCCAGACGTAGTCGGGCGCGGTGGCTGCTAGCAGCACTCCAAAGGTCGATGCCGCGAAGAGCCCCGCCATGACCCGTCGTGTCGAAACATCGACCAACTTCCCAACGAACGGCGCTGCGATCCCCCCGATCAGGGCGACGACGGTGAAGGCCAAACCGAGCTGCGAGCGGGTAACACCGAACTCCTCGACAAGGTAGGTGGAGAGGACCGACAACGCTCCGTGGAGATAAGTGGCGGCCGCCGTCGCCAGGCTGAGCAATCCCACGAGTGCAACAAGCCGACGCTGACGTGGATTCGACAACACGGATGGCCGGGACACCATCCCACGTTAGGCACCAGCCCAGCACAAACCCGTATACCTTCAGCCCCGTCACAAGGCGCCACCAGCCCCCAGTCGCCGTCTACGAGGAGCCCACCGGCTCGCTTCCCTTCGGTCGCTGCCACATCCCAGGTATCCGATGCCCGTCTGGGTCACCGAGAGCCTCGAAAGGCCATAAGGGGGACTTCGCGTTTGAGCGGGGTCGGTGAGTTCGGAATCGCGTATTTGAACAGGGACTCGACGAATCTTGAGGTGTCAAAGCCGTCGAGATTCGGGAGTCCCTGTTGTCATCTGATCCTATTGCCATGTGCGAGTTGCTGGTGGGCCTGCCTGAGGTGACGGTCCTCGATGTCACCGAGACCGGCGAGAGGGTCCGAGTGATGATCGAGACCCGCGGTGGGCGTCCGTCGTGTCCGAGTTGCTCTGGTCCGGTCGTGGTCAAGGACCGCAACGTCGTCGAGTTGGCGGATCTGCCGTGTTTCGGGCGGCGCGCGGTGCTGGCGTGGCGCAAGGTCCGCTGGGGATGCCCCACAGGGTGCGGGTCGTTCACCGAGGACACACCCGCGATTGGGGCGGCTCGTCTCAGGCTGACGGATCGGGCGGGACGGTGGGCGACACTCCAGGTGGGTCGTCATGGCCGTTCAGTGAACGAGGTCGCTTCGGATCTGGGATGCGGGTGGCATGCGGTGATGGACGCGGTCGGCGCCTACGGCAAGGTGCTCGTCGACGACCCGGACCGGTTCGGTGACGTCACCGCTGTGGGTCTCGATGAGACGCTGCGCTGCCGGGTGGGCCAGTGGCGCCACCAGCAGTGGACGACGCAGATCGTTGATGTCCAAGCGGGTCAGCTCCTCGATATCGTCGAGGGCCGCAGCGCTTCGGGTCCCATCGAGTGGCTCGGCCAGCGGCCCCAGCAGTGGCGGGACCAGATTCGCTGGGCGACGTTGGATCTGTCGGGCCCGTATCGCAAGGTGTTCAACCTGATGCTGCCCGACGCCACCCAGGTTGCTGACCCGTTCCATCTCGTCAAGTTGGCCAGCTCGAAGCTCGATGAGTGCCGCCGCCGGGTCCAGAACGAAACCCTCGGCCACCGGGGCCGCAAGGACGACCCGCTGTATCGGGCACGCCGGCTGTTGACCAAGGCCCATGAACGCCTCGACGAAGCCGGCGACGCCAAGCTCGTCGGGCTGCTGGACGCCGGTGACCCCCGCGGGGAGGTCCGTATGGCGTGGCATGCCAAAGAGGTCGTGCGCTCCATCTACCAGATCACCAACGGTGAACTCGCCGACGAGTACGTCACCCAGCTCGGTATCGATCTCCAAGATGACTCGTGTCCCCCAGAGGTGAACTCACTGGGACGCACCATCGGCCGCTGGCGCCATCAGATCACCGCCTGGCACCGCGCCCACGTCACGAACGGACCCACCGAAGCCATCAACAATCTCGTCAAGCGGATCAAACGGGTCGCCTTTGGGATCACCAACTTCGCCAACTACCGAATCCGGGCCCTGCTCTACGCCGGAAGACCCAACTGGGACCTACTCGCCACCATCACACCCCACTGAAACGCGAAGAGCCACTAGTGTCCTGAGTCGGGAATGCGTTGAATATATGCGGCGAGAGTGTCGAGGATGTCGTCGGCGGTCTTGTGCCAGACGAATGGTTGGGGGTTGTGGTTCCAGTGTTCGGTCCAGTGTTGGATCGAATCCTTCAATTCGGTGACTGAGCGGTGGGTGCCGCGTCT
>JABMPV010000220.1 GCA_013202595.1 bacterium | reverse complement strand
CTTCCTGGTCGTGGGTCACATAGACGAATGTGATGCCGACGTCTGCCTGGATGTCCTTCAGTTCGAGCTGCATCGTCTGGCGGAGCTTGAGGTCGAGGGCTCCGAGTGGCTCATCGAGCAGGAGGACCTTCGGCTGATTGACCAGGGCTCGAGCCAGCGCAACGCGCTGCTGCTGTCCGCCCGAGAGTGCAGTGGGCCTCCGAGAGCCGAGGCCCGACAGCCGCACGAGATCGATGGCGTTTCCTACCCGCTCGGTGATCTCGGCCTTATCGACCTTCTGCATGCGCAGTCCGAAACTCACGTTCTCCTCGACACTCATGTGTGGGAACAACGCATACGACTGGAACACCGTGTTGACCGGCCGCTTGTTGGGTGGTCTGAGGCCCATCTCCTCGCCGAAGATCCTGACGCTGCCGTCGGTCGGGTACTCGAGTCCGGCAACCATTCGCAGCGTCGTGGTCTTGCCACATCCCGACGGGCCGAGGAGGGAGAAGAACTCGCCATCGCGGATGTCGAGATCCAGGTCATCGACGGCGATGACGTCCTCCCCGAACTTCTTCGTGACCCCGTGCAGGCCGACGGCGATGTCGGTGCCCGTCCGGTCGACTTCCGTGTGCCCCGCAGCGGTCATCGTGCTGTGCCTCCGGTGACGTCTCTGGCGAAGTCCTCGAACACTGCCACATAGTGATCCAACTCGTCGTCGGTGTGCATGATCGACAGCGTCCATTGCTCATCGGCACCGGGTGTCAAGTAGACGCCGTTGTTCATGTGGTAGAGCCACGCGAGGTAGTTGAGGCTGTCGTCGAAGTGCTCGGCGTAGGACCGGTAATCGACCACCCGCTCGGATGAGAACATGACGCAACCCTTGGACGCCACGCCGATCGTGTAGGCGGGCAGGTCGTAGCGGTCGCACACGTCCTGGCAGCCATCGAGAAGGCGTCGGCCGGCCTCATCGAGGCGCTGGTAGGCCCCATCATCGAGGACGGTCGTCAGGGTGGCTTCGGATGCAGCCATGGAGAGCGGGTTCCCGTTGAAGGTGCCGATCTGGGACACCGTGCCTTCGGAGATCTGCGCCATGATCTCCTCGGTCCCGAGGACTGCCCCGATGGGTGTGCCCCCTCCCGTCGCCTTTGCCAGGGCGATGATGTCGGGCACCACCCCGTAGCGCTCGACGGCTCCGCCGGCTGCGATGGTGGCCCCGGTCTTGACCTCGTCGTAGATCAGCACGACGCCGTGCTTCTTGGTGATTTCGCGGATGGCCTCCAGATACCCGTCCTCAGGCGGGACCACACCGATGTTGAGCATGATCGGCTCGATGATCATGGTGCCGACGTCGGGGTTGGCCTCGAGGGCATCGTCGAGTGCGGCCGGGTCGTTGAACGGGACGACCACCGTCATGTCGAGGAGCGCCTGTGGAATTCCCGCCGACTGCGGCACCGATACCGGCTTGGCTCTCGGGCCCATCTTGTCGGGATCGGGGTGGACCGAGATCATGACGGCGTCGTGGTGGCCGTGATAGGTGCCCTCGATCTTGATGACCCCGTCCTTACCGGTGAACGCACGGCCCAACCTGATGGCGTCGAGTGTCGCTTCGGTTCCTGAGTTGGAGAACCGGACCTTGGGGAGACGGAACCGCGAGGACAGTTCACGGGCCACTCGGACGGCGCTGGCATTCGGTGCGGCGAAGTGGGTTCCTTTGGCTGCCGTCTCTGCGATGGCTGCAGCGATCACCGGATTGGCGTGGCCGACGACCATGACCCCGAAGCCGTTGTGATAGTCGGTGTATTCGTTGCCGTCGAGATCGACGACCCGGGATCCGTGCCCTTCGACGATGTAGACGGGGTGGGGGAGATGAGCCTGGAATGAGGATGCGACCCCGTTCGGCAGCACCTGCTTTGCCTGCTCCACGAATTCGCCCGACTTCCTGGTGCGGAGTCTCAGCGACTCCTCCATGGAGGCGGTGAGTTCGGCAACTCGGTCCGGGTTGATCCTGCTCGACATATCGTCCCCGTTGGTCTCATCGACGTGGCCGGCACTTCAGATGGCGGTATTGATAGCGTCCGTGACTAGTAGATTGCAAACGAAATGGACATGTGCATAGCGGATCGGCAATGATCATGCATGACAACTCAGAGATACGCCGCCTCGACGCCAGGAATGCGATGGATCGCGAATTGGACGATAAGGATCTCCAGATCATTGCAGCGCTGCAGATCAACGGGCGTGCGAACTTCGCTGAACTGGCCACGGGGATCGATCTGAGCCAGGCCGCCATTCGTCTCCGGGTGAATCGACTGCTCGATTCCGGTGTGCTCGACATCGTGGCCATCACCGACCCGCTCCGGATCGGGTTCACCGTTCAAGCAATGATCGGGTTGACCGTCGACGGCGATATCGAGGCCATCAGCAAAGAGATCGGCACTCGTCAGTACGCGGTCTATGTCGTGCTGACCGCCGGTCGCTTCGACCTTCTCGTCGAAGTGTTGTGCGTCGACAACGACCATCTGCTCGACGTGATGAGCGACCTGCGCGGACTCCCGGGCGTGTCGTCGGTCGAGGCCAACACCTACCTCAGATTGACGAAGCAGACCTACGCTTGGGGAATGCCACCGGCCGGTTGAGCGCTCCAGGCACGCTCATCGCGATGAAGCCACTGTCGTAAGCGCGCCGGTAGCGAACGGCCCGCTCCGAAGCGTCGGCTGCGGCCGGGCGCTACAGGCTCAACTCGTCGGCAAGCCAGCCCAGTTGCACCGACTCGAGGGTCTCCCTGGTGGGGTTGCCGGTGATCGGGTCCCATCCCGCCATCTCGTAGTACATCTCGAGAGCGGCATCGAAGGTGGCGCGATCCACGGTCTGCCCGTCGGTAGGGCCGCCTTCGAGAGGCTCGTCGAAGAGTCGCTTCGGGAGGGTGTCGGCCTCCCTGGTGATCCCCTCGCGGGCATTGAAGGCCCGAAGCATGTTGAGCCGACGGACTCCGACGGTCATCAGATCGTCGACGGTGGTTTCGTCACCGGTGACGGCTGTGATCACGCCGGCCAGATCACCCATGCCGAGGAGTTGCCAGGCCGGTCCGTAGACGAATTGGCAAATGTCGTGGGTATCGAGAGCCGAGTACGCGTACTGAGTGGTCAAGGCGTACTGCACCTTGGCCCGGTTCAGGACGTCCTCGGGTTGCTGATCGGTCAGGCCGATCTCGGCCATGCGCGCCCCGTACTTCTCTGGCTCCGCCTCGGCGATCTCGGGGGTGTAACCGGGATCGTGCTCGCTCGACTGGTGATCGGCACCGAAGGGGTTGACCGCGTAGATCACTGCGAGAGATGGCTTCACCTGAGGCATGTGAGCCGGGAACTCAGCGCCCTTCGTGGCGATGACGAGGTCCTCGGCCCCATTCCCGATGTGGGCGGCGGCGCGCGCCGAGCCTTCGGCCAGGACGTCGCCGATGCCCTCGCGCCGCAAGGTCATTTCGAGCAGAGCGATCATCGACTCGGCGTTGCCCCAGCCCAGTTCCACCCCACCGGTGTCGTCTGTGGTGAGGAGGCCGCTCTCGAAGCAATCGATGGCGAAGGCCATCGTCGCACCGGCCGCGATCGTGTCGACGCCGAACTCGTTGCACAGTTGATTGGCGTAGGAGATCGCCCAGGGGTCATCGATGTCGCAATAGGAGCCGAACACCGACGCCGTCTCGTACTCGGGGCCACCCGAGTCGGGGTTGATCGCCTTGCCCTGCCACTCGGACTCGACCACTCGCTTGCAGCGCACGGCGCACGAATAGCAGGTGTGCCGGCCCTCCTTCATCTGGTTGTCTTCGGATGCTCCTCGCAGCAAGTCGGCGAAGAGCCTCTCGCCTCCGATGGCTGCCGCCCGATCGAATCCCATCCAGCCGCTGCGATAGCTGCGGGTCGGGAGACCTCCCACGGCGTTCTGGCTCTCAAGGATCCCAAGCGTGCCGTACTGGGCGAGGGCCCACACGTCCTCGTCCTCTTTGATGGCGGGGATCGACGGCTGCATGATGGCCCGCAGGGCATCCGGATCGGCCATCGGCAGCTTCTTCTTGCCGCCGCGGACGACGATCGCCTTGAGGCGCTTGCTTCCCATGACTGCACCCATCCCGGTGCGTCCATGGGCCCGGCTGGCCATGTTCATGATGGCTGCGAACCGGACCAACTGTTCACCGGCAGGTCCGATCTGAGCTACCTGGATCCGGGTGTCTTCGAGTTCCTCTTTGAGGAGTTCCTCGACCTCGAGAGTGGGCTTGCCCCAGAGGTGCTCTGCGTCGCGCAACTCCACCTCACCCCGGTTGATCCAGAGGTAGACGGGCTTGGGGGATATCCCCTTGACCACGATGCCGTCGAATCCGGCGAACTTGAGCTCGGCCGGCCAGAAACCGCCGGCCTGGCTGTCTCCTGCACCCCCCGTGATCGGTGACTTGGCCACCACCGTCGCCCGGCTCTGCCCGGCGATGGGTGCTCCGGTGACTCCCGACAGCATGAACGACAGCGTGTTGTCCGGCCCGTAGGGGTCGGCTCCGGCCGGGGTGTTTGCGAAGAGGTAATAGAGGCCGAGCGCGCTGCCGCCGACATACATGCGGTACAACTCGTCGGACGGCTCCTCGATATCGATGACCCCGTTGGTCAGGTCGACATGGAGGATCTTCCCGGTGTAGCCGTACTGCATGTGGACTCCCCTTGAGTCGGCGATCAACTCGTCGTGCGTTGACTCGTCGACGCCAGCCTATACGCCGTGGCACCCCTTCTGGATCAGGCGGTGTGCCCGCCGGTCAGGTCGAAATCCCGGTTGGCTGACGATCCCGGCCGCCGGGGGCGGACACTCCGTCGCCGGGTTGTGTCCGGTCGGTACAGTCTGCGATTGGCGATGGTGTCCCAGACTGTCATCGCCAAACGGATAGGAGGCCCACTGCTCTACGAGCGGTTGTCGGTGGCGGTGATCGTGGGCCTTCTGATGGTTCCATCGCTCGACGTCAGGGCGAATCTGATCCTTCTCGTTGTGGTGCTGGTGCTCGTCGGTGCTCTGATGTTGGAGACCCGACGAAGTCCCATGGCCACCGTCGAGTCCTGAGATGCGGCATGGGTCGTCAGCTTCGATCTGACGTTGTCCCGATCGAAGCGAGAGCGTCCCCGTCGACTGCTTCGGCGAGTTTGGTGAGGATTCGCCGAAGCTGTGCCATGTCTTCTCCGGTGAGATGCGCGCCGAGGTGCTTGTCGATGCCCCGCAGATGGACCCGGCCTGCCGTGCGGAAGATCCCTTCGCCCTCGGGTGTCAGAGCGACGAGGCTGCCACGGCCATCGGTGTCACATGACCGGCGCTCCACCAAACCTTCACGCTCCAATCGATCGATGAGGCGCGTGGTCCCACTCCTGCTGAGGCGCAATCCGTCGGCGAGATCCGATGGGCGCATCGCTGCGTCTTTGGCCTGGGACAACATCAAGAGGATCCCGTACCGCTCCAGCGACACCTCGGTCTCGGCGTCCATCTCGTCTGCGAGTACCCCGTTCACGCGGGTGAACGCGGTGATCAGGGCACGCCATGTCTCGGAGGCCTCGGTGGTTCTCAGTTGCACGGGCATTTGCCCAGGGTACCGAAGGTAGTTGCGCAACAGAACTATGCCGGGGATGACCGAGATCGACGCTTCTCGTAGGCAGAGTCGAGGGCTTCACGCGTCCTTCGCCTGACACATGGACGCTGAGGACCGTCAACGAGGCCGGGGGAGTGATCGCCAGACCGCGGGCGGATCGTGTTCGTCACACTCGCTCTCGGTGATCAGGTCGACGCCACAGTCCGGTACCAGCAAATTCTCGACATTCTCAACGGACTCGACTTCGACCAGCGCCGGCCGCTCTGTCATGTCACCGGTCGATGGCGCTTCACGGGGCCATCGGAAGCCTGCACAAGTCCTCGGCTGCCGTGCCGCCGGGTACGGCCGCCCGGAATCGGGTGTCTCTTGGGAAGTCGACCGCCCGTCCGTGCTCCCGATCCGGCTATTCGTCGCGTGGGTAGGCTGGCTGAGACACCCGGGAAAGGGGCAGCCACAGTGACACTCATCTACTGGTTGGCTGCCATCGCGGGGTGGCCCTTCCTCGTGCTTTTCGTGTTCTTCGGAGGCGACGCGGACGCCGACGTCGGATTCGATATGGACGTCGACGCCGACATCGATCTGGATGCGGGAGGTTCGGACGTCCCCGGAGGCGGCCCTTTTGCGGCCATCTTCTCGTTCTTCTCGTTGCGATCGATCGTGTTCTTCCTCGCGATGTTTGGTCTCACCGGCCTGATTCTCGAGTGGGTTGGCGCGGGTGCCCTGGTCACCCTGCTTGCAGCGATTGCACTCGGGGTGTTCTCGATGTGGCTCAACACAACGCTGGTCAGGTATCTGATTCGTTCGAGTAGCGACAGCCAGGTCGCGGACCGCGAGATCGCCGGTTCGGCTGCAACTGTCGTGATGCCGATTTCGGCCGACCGCAAGGGCAGGATCGCCGTGGAGATAGCCGAGCAGACGATCTACATGGTGGCTTCTGTTTTTCGCCCCAAAGCCGGTGACGAGTTCGAAAAGGGTGACCGTGTGGTCATCGTGGAAGTAGTGAACGGCGGCGCTCTTGTGGCCCCGCTGAAGATCTTGGACTAGGCGGCCGGCGGCCGCGGTGAGGAGCGGGCAGTGGCCGAACTGCTGACAGTTGTAGTGATCATGGCCGTGGTCGCGGTGATGCTGGCCGCGTTGGCGGTCAGGTGGTTGATAGTCATCTGCCCACCCAACCAGATAGCGGTTATCACTGGCCGCACCAACGAACTCCCCGACGGCAAGACCATTGGCTATCGGGTATTGCGCGGCGGGCGGACCATGCGCTGGCCGATCATCGAACGGGTCCAGTTCATGGACCTCAACACCATCGCCATCGAGGTGTCGGTGACCAACGCCTACTCGAAGGGGGCCATCCCCCTCAACGTCCAGGGGATCGCCAATGTCAAGATATCGAGCCGCCAGGGACTCCTGGAGAACTCGGTCGAGCGATTCTTGGGTCGGTCCGCTGAGTACATCCCGCAATTGGCCAAGGAAACGCTCGAGGCCAACTTGCGCGGCGTCCTGGCGACGCTGACTCCGGAGGAGGTCAACGAAGACCGTTTGAAGTTCGCTCAGACGCTCATCGATGAGGCCGACGACGACATCAAGACGCTTGGCTTGGAACTCGATGTGCTCAAGATTCAGAATGTCACGGACGAAGTCGGATATCTCGATGCGGTCGGGAGGAGGCAGACGGCGCTGGTTCTCAAGGAGGCCAGAGTGGCCGAGGCGCTGCGCGAGACCGAGGCAGAGGAGGAGGAGGCCGACGCTCGTAAGCGGGCCGAGATCGCCAGGGTGGAGGCCAACCTGAAGATCGTCGAACGAGAGAACGAACTTCGGGTCCGAAGGGCCGAACTCGAATCGATCGCCGTCGCCAAGGAACAGGAAGCTCTTGTCGAGGCCGACAGGTCCAGGGTGGTGGCCGAGCAGGAACTGGAGAAGCAGCGAATCGAGTTGCAGACCCATCGCCTCGAGGCCGATGTGATCGCTCCGGCGAGGGCCAGTCGCCAGGCACAGCAACTGGAGGCCCAGGGCGCCGCCGCGCCGATCATCGAGGACGGCAAGGCTCAGATCGAGGTCTACAGACGACTCGTCTCCGAGTTCGCCGAGGCCGGGGACGACGCCTCACAGATATTCGTGCTCAGACTGCTCCCTGAGATCATCGACCGGATCGTCAGCACCGTTGAAGGTGTCTCGATCGACAAGGTCACCGTGATCGATTCGGGGGGCAACGACTCGATCCCCGGTCTACTCGGGCAGTTGCCGGCGACGGTCATCAAACTCACCGAGCAGATCGAGAACGCCACCGGAGTCAACATCCTGAGCGGCCTGGGAACTGTCGTCGATTCAGCGGAAGCGCCGCCGGCCGAATAGTTCCGGAAGGCGATGAGTTCACCTTCTGAACCGGTGATAGGCCCCCGGGTTCAGGGATGTCTCAGGCGTTGAAGCTGGATCATTCCGGTTTGCCCCGGGGTGATTGATCCAATCGAGATCGATCGAGAGACTCCCGCACCCGAGGGTCTGATCGGTCGAGGGGAGACCTCTTCGTGGGCCTGAGGACAGATCGGGCCGATCGCCGACCACCCCAATTGCCGAGACACACCCTGTGACCGGTGGCTCCTGACCACCGACGACGAGGTCGTCCCGCTACATGGAAGTTGCCGGCGGGTAGACCCGCCCTTCGCCATCGGGGTCGCGTCCGTCAGTCGGCCTTCTCGAGTGTGTCCATGTAGGTGGCCCACTCCTTGTCGTCGATCACACCGGTCGCCCTGTAATGCTCTCTGGCATCCGACAGCATCCGCTCGACCGCGCGTTCATGTTCGACACTCAGCGGTTCGGGCTCATGAGTGGCGAGGATGTGGTCCATCCGCTCCCGGGCCAGCATCAAGGTGTCCTTTTTGCCCGACTCGACCCACACCGGGTAGGCCTCTTCGTCGGCGACCTTGGGGAAGTTGTGCTCGTCACGCCAGTGCTCGCGGGTATGAGCGGTGTTGAGGAAGTGACCGGGGATCGGTCCGACGTCGTTGATCAGATCCACCGTCAGCGACTCCTCATTGACTGTGGTGCCTTCGAGCATTCGGCCGATCCACCCAGCAACATCGTCATCCATGATCGACAGGACCGGGTGGTAGACCAGTTCACCGCTCGTGCCTCCCTGGAAGATGTGGAGGTTGCCGCCTGAGAGCGCCGCGATCAGGCTGCCGAGGCTCTTCTCCTGGGCGCATTGGTAGTCGAACTTCTTGGAGAGGCTGGTGAACCCTGCGCTGGTGCATGACGGGATCCCGGCGCCTCGCAGCAACTGATTGAAACCGACATGACCCAGGGCATTTACCACGGAGCCGAACAGGGGACTCCCCCGTCGCATGTCCATCGGCTTGATCCCGTACTGGATCGACAGCGGGGCGCCCTTGCGGATCAACTGGACCAGCACCACCCACCCCATCACCATCGCCCACCCCATCATCAGGCTCGCCGGGATCGCCGACGGCGATTCCGCACCCAGAGCCGATCCGACTGTCGGCTGAATCGGCATTCCGGCTTCCACGTATCGGAACGCGGCATCGACCGACTCGGAGAAGAGCGTGAGAGGCGAGGCGGCATCGAGTTCCGGTTCCAGATTGATCCCGAGATCCTGAGCCACCTGGATCGCAAAGACGTCACAGTCTTTGGCGTACCCGTAGTGCTGTGCCTTGCCCGAGTACCGCAGGCCGCTGGCCAGGGTCTCGAGGAAGGTCATGATCGG
>JABMPV010000219.1 GCA_013202595.1 bacterium | reverse complement strand
CTCCCAGCCGTTTGCGGATTCGATTGGTGCCGATGGGTACTCGCCGACTGCACCGGGTGGCGTGACGTTGGCCCGCGAACTACTCACCGGCTGAAGGAGGCCCTCTCATGCTCAACGGATTCACGCGGGCGTTCCCCGCACTGAAGGTGATGTCGGAAGAGCAGGAGGAGGCCGTTCACCGCGGTGCTCTCTTCACCCTCGAGAAGACCGGCATGCAAATCGAGCATCAGGGTGCCCAGGACCTCATGGAAGCCGCCGGCTGCAAGGTGGACCGGGACACCAACCGGGTGAGGATGCCCGCCTGGCTGGTGGAGGACTGCCTGCGCAAGGTACCGAGCAACTTCCGGTTGCGTGCCAGGGACCCTCGCAACGACCTCATGGTTGGCGGCGACACCGTCTACTTCATGCAGGGCATGGGAATGAGATTTGTGGATCTCGACACATGGGAGACCAGGCAGGCCACGGCGTCTGAGCATCGGCAAGCGATGATCGTCGCCGATGCCCTGCCCAACCTCCATCTCGCAGAGGGGTGGGAGATCTACACCGACCGCAGGAACATCCCGCCGGTGATGGGCATGCTGGAGAACCTGGCGAGTGCGATCCGGTATTCGTCGAAGACCCAGGTAGCCGGGAACATCCAGGACACCGAGATCTTCGCCATCATGCTCGCCGAGGCGGTCGGCACCGATCTGTTCCCTGAACTCGAGCACGCCTGCCCGCTGACCATCCAGTCGGGTGGGGCCGAGGCCGCCTTCAGGTATGCCGCTGCCGGCATCCCATTCGTCCCCGCCCTCTCGGTCAATCAGGGAGCGACGGGCCCGGCAACGCTCGCAGGAGCCACGGTATTGAAGGTTGCCGAATTCATGGGCTGGATCGTCATGAGCCAGGTCCACACGCCCGGCGCGCCGATGGCCATTCATCACGGCATCTCGGCTGTGGACATGCGGACCGGCGACAAGCTCCTGGGTACTTCGGCGCGCGGCGTCGGCACAGGGATGCTCAACCAGATGCTGCGCCGATACGGCGTTCCCATCTGGTCCAACGCCGGGTTCGCCAGCAACTCCAAGAAGATCGACTTCCAGGCCGGGTACGAGAAGTCGACCGGCACGCTGCTGTCTGCCCTGTCGGGCGGACATGTCCAGATGTTCCAGGGCGGTTCGAGCACGGAGTTGCTGTACAGCAACGAATTGGCCGTGATGGAGGACGATGTCGCCGGGTGGATCGGCGGGGTCCTCCAGGGGCCGATCTTCAACGATGAGACGCTGGCGATCGACCTGATCAATGATGTTGGGCCGATCCCCGGCCACTACATGGCTCAGGCGCACACCAGGAAGTGGTGGAACAAAGAGGATTACTTCCCGGTGGTCGCCGATACCGAGGCGTATTCGTCATGGATCACGACCGGCAAGCGGGACATGCTCGATCGCGCCAAGGAGAAGGTCGAGGAGATCCTTTCGACCCACACCCCCGTGCCGCTGACCGGTTCCCAGGAAGAGGCCGTCGAGGATGTGCTCGCCGAGGCCCGGAAGTACTACCGGGGCAGAGGCCTGATCACCGATGCAGAATGGTCGTCGTACATGGAGGAGTTGCGTCTCGGCGACGGAAGGTGAGTCCATGACGGCGGATCGGGTGTTTCACGGCGGCCGGGTATATACGTCCGATCCGGCAGGGTCGTGGGCCGAAGCGGTCGCCGTGGGCGGTGGGCGGATCCTGGACGTCGGCTCCGACACCGACGTCCTGGCGGCGCATCCCGGTGCCGAAATGATCGACCTTGGCGGCCGAACAATGGTCCCCGGGTTCATCGACCCTCACAACCACTACCTGGCCTCGGGTGAGTCGATGGCTTCGATCGACGTGGGGTATCCCGCCGTGTCGTCGGTGGACGAACTGGTTGCCACCGTGGCAGAGGCCGCAGCAAACACCCCGGCCGGCGAATGGGTCCACGGCTCGGGTTTCGACTACGCCAAGTACGGCGAGGAGCCGACCCGCTGGGACCTCGACCGGGCTACCACAGACCACCCGGTCGGCCTCCTACACGTGTCCGGGCACTATCTGCTGGTGAACAGCAGCGCCCTGGAGATGGCCGGCATCGATGACGACACGCCCGATCCCCCGGGTGGCCGCTTCGTGCGCGACCCCGGGGGGCGGATCACCGGGATGTGCCAGGACTCCGCCCAGGGTCTGGTGCAGTCGGTCGCCGTCGACATCGGCCGGCACGGGACCAACTTCCATGTCACTGCCCCCATGGACGATCTGGTTGCGGCGATCGAGCGTGCCGGGAGCGCCTTCCTGGCGGCCGGCTTGACCACCGTCGCCGACGCCCAGGTCAGCAAGCGGGAGATGGCCGCCTATCGGGAGGCCAGACGGCGGGGCCGGTGGTGGGTCCGCACGGTGTGCATGCCGTTGTCCCACCAATTGGCAGACTTTGGTGCCCTGGGTATCGCCGGCCCGTTCGGGGACGACATGCTCTGGATCGGCCCGATGAAGTTCTATGCAGACGGTTCGATGATCGGAGGCACTGCCACGTTCTGCGAACCCTACGGGGAGAACGACGAGTTCACCGGCATCCTCTATCACGAACCCGAGGCGCTGAAGGAACTCGTGGTGGAGGCCCACCGCCAGGGTTGGCAGATCGGCATCCATGCCCAGGGTGACCTGGCGATCGGGGCGGTGCTCGATGCATTCGAGGCGGCGATGAAGGCCTACCCCCGGCCAGACCCCCGTCACCGGATCGAACACTGCGGCTACCCGACTCCGGCTCAATTGGAGCGGATGGCGAGATTGGGGGTGATCGCCGTCAACCAGACCAACCTGCTCACGATCAGCGGCGACGAGTTCCTGGTGAGGCTCGGTGAGGAGCGGGGCCACTGGCTGCAGCCCATGCGGGCTGAGATCGATGCAGGTGTGAGGTTCGTTCTGAGCAGTGACTCCGATGTCACGTCGTACCGGCCGGTCGACACCATCTCGTCCGCCGTGCTGAGGACCTCGCTCGGCGGCAGGGTGATCGGCCCCGATCAGGTGGTGACGGTCGAGGAGGCGGTGCGGGCCCACACCATCGATGCCGGCTATTCGCTATTCGCCGAGGATCGGCTCGGATCGATCGAATCGGGCAAGTACGCCGACCTGACGGTCATCGACGGTGACCTTTTCGGAGTGCCCCTCGAGGAGATCGCCGGACTGGAGACCTGGATGACTGTGCTCGATGGGGAAGTCGTCCACCACCTCGAAGGATCGGAAGGTCTCGCGTGACCTTCCGGATGCCGGCCGAGTGGGAGCCGCACGAGCGGACACTGATGGCCTGGCCCACCGACCTCCGCAGCTGGGGCCGGCATCTCGACCTGGCCCGGCAGACCTACGCCGGTCTGGCCGCAGCCATCCTCGATTTCGAGCCACTCACAATGATGGTCAAAACCCGAGATAAGGAGACCGCCCGCAGGATCCTCCCCGGCGGCGTCGATCTGGTGGAGATTCCCTACGACACCGCCTGGGTGCGCGACTCGGGGCCCTTCGTCGTCATCGATGATGCCGGAGGGCGGGCGGCCATCGACTTTGCGTTCAACTCCTGGGGGGCGGGCTTCGGAGCCGAGCCCCGCTCCGGGGCGAGCGCGGCAGCGGTGCTGGAGTATCTCGGGATAGAGCGGATCGAGTCGTCGATGGTGCTGGAGGGCGGGGCGATCACCGTCGACGGTGAGGGCACGCTGATCACGACCGAGCAGTGCTTGCTGAATCCCAACCGCAACCCATCCATGTCCAAGGCCGACATTGAGCGTGAACTCGGCGATCGTCTCGGCATACAGCAGGTCATCTGGCTGCCGCTGGGGATCGTCGAGGACCCGGTCACCGACGGGCACGTCGATGCCGTGTGCACTTTCGTCCGTCCCGGGGTGGTGGTGTTCCAGGGAGCCGACGACCCGGCCGATCCCAATCACGAGCGGATGGCGGCCAATCGTGCCGTCCTGGCAGACGCCGTCGATGCCAGAGGACGATCCATCGAGGTGATCGATCTGCCGCCGCTGCCCGGCACCATGTTCGACGGCAGGGACGTCGGCGTTGCATACGCCAATACTGTGATCGTCAACGGCGGGGTGATCGTCGGGACGGGAGACTTCCCCTCCGACGCTGAAGCCATTGCGGTCCTCGCCGATGCCTTCCCTGACCGCGAGATCGTCGGAGTTCCCGGCACCATGTTCTCCTATGCAGGGGGTGGGCCGCACTGCACCACCCAACAGATACCGACACCCCAGGAGGCCCGATGATCGACTTCCGGCTGATCGTTCGTATCGACGATCCGATGCCTTCACCGCTGAGGGCCGAACCGGCGACCGGGCGGTCCATCCGGGTCGGAGCGGTGCAGTGTGCCTGGGACCCGGACCCCGGTACCCATCTGGACACGCTTCGTGAGGGCATCCGGATGGCTGCCGGTGAGGGTGCCGCGGTGGTCTGCCTGCAGGAACTGACCCTGGCGCCCTACTTCGCCATCGCTCCCGACGATTCCGAGGCCGCCGCCAAGTGGGTCGAGGACATCGGCGACGGACCGACCACGGAACTGGCCGGTGAGATGGCCGCCGAGACCGGCGCCGTTGTGCACGCTTCGTTGTACGAGAGGGATCCCGACGGGATCGGGTTCAACACTGCGATCGCCGTCGACCCTGACGGGACGCTGCTGGCCAGGACCCGCAAGATCCACATCCCCCAGTTCACCAACTACCACGAGAACGAGTACTTCGCTCCCGGTGACACCGGTTACCCGGTCATCGAGGCCGGCGGAGCCCGGTTCGGCTTCCCGACCTGTTGGGATCAGTGGAATCCCGAGTTGGCCCGCATCTACTCGCTGGAAGGCGCTGAGATCATCGTCTATCCCACGGCGATCGGCCTCGAACCCGACTATCCCGACCTGGACTCCCAGCCGATGTGGCGGCACACGATCACCGCCAACGGTCTGGCCAATGGCACCTTCATGATCGCCGTCAACCGGATCGGGTTGGAAGGCCCGCTCACCTTCTACGGATCCTCGTTCATGTCCGATCCGTACGGCCGGGTCATCGTCGAGGCTCCCCGGGACGAACCGGCGGTCCTGGTGGCGGACCTCGATCTGGATCAGCGGAGGGACTGGTGGACCTGGGGCCTGTACGACACGCGTCGGCCCGATCAGTATTCGCGACTGACCGACCCGGCGGACCCCATCCGGTGAAGATTGCCGGCGGCAGATCCGGGGACCACACTTCCTGTGCCGGTGTCGAGTGCCACCCCGATCGGTCTCAACCGCCACTTGCGAGACGAAGCACTGCATTTGCCCGACATGCTGGCCTATCGGTTGATAGGATTGCTCGCAGACCGGACTCCGACTGATATCACAGCAGAGCAGGAGGACTGACCTATGAGGATCAAGAAGATCATCGCTCTCTTCGCGGTGCTGGCGCTGTTCGCGTCGGCATGCGGAGACGACGACGATGCTGGGACCACCGAGGCGACCACCGCAACGACGGCTGCTCCCGTAACCACCGAGGCCGGAGGCACCACCGAAGCTACGACCGCGACCACGGCAGCACCCGGGACAACCGCAGCACCTGGCACGACCGCGGCTCCGGCCGAGAGTGGCGGCACGCTGCGGGTGACCCGATTCGAGTCCTTCGACGGCTGGGTGATGGACTCGGCCGCTGCGTACGTCTCCTACAACACCCACCAGGCGGTAATGGAGCCATTGATCCGGTTTGCCGCCGACGGGTACGGGTTCGATCCCGGCCTGGCAGAGACCTGGGTGTATGACCCCGACGCGCTGACGATCACATTCACCCTGTTCGAAGGAGCCGCGTTCAGCAATGGCGACCCTGTTGCCGCTGAGGACGTCGCCTTCTCGCTCGATGTATGGAACGCCGGGCCCAACTTCGGTGGGTCATGGGACTCCATCGTTGCCATAACCGGCGAGGGCCGAGAAATCGTCATGGAACTCGCGTATCCCGACAACACCATCCTGCCGGTGCTCTCCGGGTCGATCTCGGGCATCATGCCCAAGGACTTCGCCGGGATGACCGAGGACGAGTTCTACAACAGCCCGATCGGCGCCGGGCCGTTCATGGTCGACGAGTGGTCGATCGGCGGGCGTATCGTGCTCAAGAAGAATCCGAACTACCACCGCGAGGGGCGTCCGTACGTCGATGAGGTCATTCTCGACGTCGTCACCGACCAGACCGAGAACCAGATCCTCTTCGAGTCGGGCGACACCCATGTCGTCGAGTACCTGCCGGCGAATGTGGCGGGACAGTACGACCCCACCGAGGTCTACGTCTGCGCGATCCACTCCCTCGAGCACCTCGGGATGAACGTCCTCCGTCCGCCGTTCGATGACCCGTTCCTGCGCAAGGCGGTCGCCTATGCGGTCGACTACGAGGCCGTCAACGCCGGCCTGGGCGGGTACTACGGGCCTCCCAGTGGCGTTCTGTCCCCCAACATCTACAACTGGGCCCCTCCGTCCGAGCCGTACTTCCGGCGGGATCTGGATAAGGCCAGGGAGATGCTGGCGCAGTCGGCCTATCCGGACGGGGTCCAGGTGGAGATCAACTACGACTCGGGCAACGGCGTAGACGCGCTCATCGCCCAGGTCCTGCAGGCCAACCTGGCCGAGATCGGGGTCGATCTCACGCTGACCGGCCTGGAGACCGGAGCGTTCCTCGACCGTGCCTTCACCGTGGACGCCGACATGACGATCTGGAACTACGGTGCGATCTCGCCCGGGATCCACGATCCGATCATCTGGCTCGCAGCCACCGAGTGGCTGTTCTCCGGATGGGAGACGGACACGCTGTGGGACCTGTTCTTCGCATATGCGGAGGCTGCGACCGACGCCGAGATGCAAGCCATTGCGACGGAGGTCCAGGACCTTTCGTTCAATGAGGCGCATGCCATCGGCATCGGTGAAGGCTCCTACCTCCATGCCGTGAGTCAGACTCTCACCGGGTTCGAATCGGCACCGTGGGGTCTCTACTACTACGACACGATCGCCATCAGCGGCTAGCAATACTGTGGCTCGGGGGCACCGGAGAAGCCGGTGCCCCCGACGCCCCTGACGAGAGGGGAATCACCTCGTGGGCCGCTTTGGCTTCGTGGCCAAACGACTGCTACAGACCATCCCGATGCTCTTCGGCATCGTGCTGGTGGTGTTCATGGTGCTGCAGGTCACACCCGGGGATCCGGCCCGTCAAGTCGCCGGACTGCGGGCGTCGGAGGCCGAACTCGAAGAGGTTCGCGAGAAACTGGGCTTGAACGATTCGGTGGTCGTCCAGTACGGCCGTTACGTCAAGAACGTGCTGCAGGGCGACCTCGGGTACTCGTACAAGTCCCGCAAGCCGGTCGCCGAGATCATTGCGCCGCGGATCGTGATTACCAGCTGGCTGCTCGTCGGCGGAGTGCTGCTGACATTGGTGATCAGCATTCCACTGGGGGTGCTGGCCGCCTTACGGAAGGATCGCCCAACCGATCACATCATCCGCGGCCTCGGCCTGGTCGGGCTCAGCATGCCGTCCTTCTGGACGGGTGTGATCCTGCTGTTACTCGTGGCGCTGCGGTTCGACTTCTTTCCGCCGGGAGGGTTTGGTGAGTCCACCTACGATCACTTCCGATCCATCATCCTCCCGTCGCTGACCCTGGCGATTGCATCAGCACCCTTCATCATCAGGGGCCTGAGGGCCGAGATGATCTCGGTCATGGAGTCGGACTACATCTCGACCGCTCGTTCACTCGGCGTGTCGGGCGGGCGCCTGGTGCGCCGGTTCGTGCTCAGGAACGCAGCCGGGCCGGGGATCACGCTGGTCGCCCTGGAGATCGGGTACCTGTTGTTCGGTGCGGTCGTCATCGAGACCACGTTCGCACTGCCGGGCGTCGGCCAGGGGATCGTCCTCGCAGCCAGGGCCCGTGATCTGCCCACGGTCCAGGGGTACACCCTGCTGTTTGCTCTGGT
The DNA here is from genome assembly GCA_013202595.1 of bacterium. Taxonomy (GTDB): domain Bacteria; phylum Actinomycetota; class Acidimicrobiia; order Spongiisociales; family UBA11373; genus JABMPV01. Next base: position 8,438 of record JABMPV010000219.1, on the reverse strand, counting down.
GGTCATGGCCGTGTACCTGCTCGCCGACATCATCATGGCGATCCTCGATCCGAGAGTGGAGATCGAAGCATGACCGACCCCACCGCTCTTCCGCTCGACCTCTCGGCTGCCGACAGTCAGGGCCCACTCGACGATCGCAAGTTCTGGCAGCGGCTGCCGGTCAAGGTGTGGGTCGGTCTGGCGATCGTCCTCATCTACGTGCTGATCGCCGTGTTCGCCCCACTTCTGGCTCCCCATGATCCGCTCGCCATCGACCCGGCCAACAAACTGGCGTCGCCGACAGGTGATCATCTGCTGGGGACCGACGAATTGGGGCGTGACGTCCTGTCGAGACTGCTCTATGCGGCAAGGGTCGACCTGCCGATCGGGTTCCTGGGCGCGTTGATGCCGATGGTCCTCGGGACAATCCTCGGAGCGCTCGCCGGCTTCTACGGACGCTGGACGGACACTCTCGTCATGCGAACCGCCGACGTCGTCCAGGCGTTCCCCGCGTACATCCTCGTGATCGTTCTGGTGTTCGCTCTGGGACAGGGGGCCAAGTCGATCCTGGTGGCGTTCACCGTGCTGGCCTGGGTGGTCTACGCCCGGATCATTCGCGGGGAGGTCCTGCGGATTCGTGATCTCGACTACGTGCATGCCGCTCGAGTCGCCGGGTTGGGGAGGCTGCGGATTCTGCGGGCGCACGTGCTGCCCAACGCCATCAATCAGACGCTCATCTACCTGCCGAGCGACATCGTGTTCGCCACCCTGGCGCTGGCAGCGTTCTCGTTCCTCGGCCTTGGAATCCCGCCACCCACCCCCGAGTGGGGCGCGATGATCGCCGAAGGGCAGCCGTTCATCCGGACCAACTGGTGGCTGGCCACCATCCCCGGCCTGATCATCGTGGTCTTCGGGTTGGGCGTCTCACTCATCGGTGAGGGGTTCGAGGAGAGGCTGCACGGATGAGCGACCGCATTCTCGAAGTCGAGGATCTCAGTGTCACTCTGGAGCGCGGCGGCAAGGAGATCACGCCCGTCCAGAACGTATCTGTGAGCCTGGGCCGCGGTGAGGCTCTGGGGATCGCCGGTGAATCCGGCTGTGGAAAGAGCCTCACGCTGAAGTCGATCATCGGTCTGCTGCCACCCGGGGCCATCGTCGGTGGTGACCTCCGCTTCGCCCTGGATCGTGAGGAGCCGATCTCCTATGAGTCGGCCGATGTGCACGGACACGGAATCGCGATCATCTTCCAGGAGCCGATGACAGCGCTCAACCCGACGATGCGCGTCGGTGACCTGATCGCCGAGGGACCGAAGATTCACCATGGCCTCGACCGGAGGGAAGCCAGGGAACGGGCCATAGAACTCATGCGATTGGTAGGAATCCCCTCTCCTGAGAAGAGGGCACGGATGTGGCCCCACCAGTTGTCCGGCGGACTTCGCCAAAGGGTGATGATCGCCGCGGCGCTCTCCACCGAGCCGAAACTGCTCCTGTGTGACGAGCCGACGACGGCCCTGGATGTCTCCATCCAGGATCAGATCCTCGGCCTGCTCCAGGAACTCCGTACCCGGCTGGACATGTCGATCATCTTCGTGAGCCATGACCTGGCCGTCATCGGTGAGTTGTGTGACCGGATCGCAATCATGTACGCCGGCCAGGTGGTCGAGAAGGGCCCCGTCGACGAGGTGTTCGCCGATCCGAAGCATCCGTACACAGAGGCGCTGATGCACTCGGTCCCGTCGTTCCAGCAGACGACCGAGAAACTCGAAGGCATCGAGGGCGCTCCACCCGATCCGGGTTCGTTCCCCGATGGCTGCCGATTCGCACCGCGGTGTCGGTACGTCCGGGACGACTGCGCCACGGCGAGCTATGCCCTCGTGCAGATCGGCGAGCGCAGGGAGACCGGCTGCATCCATCCGGAACTCCTCGAGGGGATCGGGTCATGACCGCCTTTCTCGAGATCAAGGATCTCACCGTCACGTTCCGGGTCGGTTCTGCGATCGCAGCCCGTCTGAAGGGCGATCCGGTTCCCGACCTCGTGGCGGTGGACGACATCACCTTCACTGTGGATCGGGGAGAGTCGTTGGGGATCGTCGGCGAGTCGGGCTGTGGGAAGTCCACCCTGGCCAGGGCGATCACCGGTCTGGTCCCCGTGACCTCCGGGTCGATCTCATTGGACGGCGGACCCTTGGGCAAGCGCCGGAGCAAGGCGACCAGACGCCGGGTCCAGATGGTGTTCCAGGATCCCAGTTCCTCACTCAATCCGTCCATGACGGTGGAGCGCACGCTGGCCGAGTTGTTGAGAGTGCACAAGATCGTTCCCCGGGACCGCATCGATGCTCGATGCGCCGAATTGATGGACCTGGTCGAGTTGCCGAAGTCTCTCCTGAAGGCGAGGCCCCGGAGCCTGTCGGGAGGCCAGAGGCAGCGGGTGGGCATCGCCAGGGCGCTGGCTCTCGAACCCGACGTGCTGATCGCCGATGAGGCGGTGGCCGCTCTCGATGTCTCGGTGCAGGCTCCGGTGCTCAATCTCCTCAACCAGTTGCGCGAGGAACTGGGCCTCACCGTGATGTTCATCTCTCACGACCTGGCGGTTGTGCGCTACGTGAGCGATCGGGTGATCGTGATGTATCTGGGCAACGCAGTGGAGGACCGTTCGACCGTCGATCTCTTCGAGAGTCCCCGCCACCCCTACACCAGGGCGCTGATGGCGGCGGCCCCCAAGTTCGGCGTGAAGAAGGCCCCGGGCGAGTCGGCGATCAAGGGCGAGCCTCCGAGTGCGCTCGACCTCCCGTCGGGGTGCAGGTTTCGGCCGCGGTGTCCTCTTGCGGAGGAGATTTGTGAGCAGGTCGAACCGGACCTGTCGGGAGCATCAGAGACAGAGCGCACGGCCTGTCACTTCCCGTGGGAGGGCTGATCATGGAGCACGCCGACCTGGTCCTGCGGGGCGCCCCGGTCTACACGGTGGATCCAGGGAGCCCGTGGGCCCGCGCTGTAGCGGTGAGCGACGGTGTGATCTCGGCGGTCGGCAGTGAGGCAGATATCGCCCCGCTGATAGGTCCCGACACCAGGGTGATCGATGTGCCCGCCGATCACCTGGTGCTGCCCGGATTCATCGATTCGCACAGCCACCTGACCGAGGGCCCATTCGAGGCGCGCGGCATCGACCTGTCGGAGTGCGACACGTACGAGGAGATCCGCGCCACCATCGAGGCCGCCGACAGAGATGGCGACCTGATCGTGGGTGGGGGATGGCGTTCTCATATCTTTCCCCTGGGCCCGAACCGGGATCTTCTCGATGAGGTCTTCGGCGACACTCCGGTGATCCTGCGCGAGATCAACAGCCATTCGCTGTGGGTCAATGGTGCTGCGCTGGCTGCGGCCGGTGTCACCCGTGAGACCCCCGATCCGACACCCGGATACTCCACCTTCGGGCGAGACGACGACGGAGAACTGACCGGTTGGGTGCTCGAGGACGAGGCCATGAGGATGGTCCGGGACGCCATCGCCCCTCCCAGCGTCGATGTGGCCCGGCGGGCGCTCATCGAGGCGCAAGCCGGGTACGCCGCCGCCGGCCTGACGGGCCACTACGACCCCGGCATCTTCGTGTTCGATGAGCGCGCCGGTTGGGAGATGTTGTGTGAACTGGATAGGGAGGGCCTACTCAACCTGCGGGTCGCCGCTTCCAAGGCAGCCATCATCGATCCTGTCGATGCCGTGGAAGTCCTCGCCGCGGCGAATCGCGAGCATCGATCGCCCCAGGTGCGGGTGAACACGCTGAAGGTCTTCGTGGACGGGGTCACCGAGGCCCATACGTCGGCGTATCTCGAGCCGTACTCCGATCGGCCGGGCACCAACGGACCGCTGGCCGCGTCTGAGGAGGACATCCACCGCTGGGCCGACGAAGCCGACGCCGCCGGGTTCATCTGTCACTTCCACGCTCTCGGCGACCAGGCGGTCCGGGTTGCGCTCGATGCAGTCGAAGCCGCCAGGGCCAAACGTGCCTCGGGCGTCACCCACGCCATCTGTCACGCCACCCTCATCGATTCGATAGATCTCCCCAGATTCCGCGAACTCGACGTCGTGTACCAGACGTCGAGTCAGTGGATCGCCATGGATCCCTTCCATGAGGTCATGCTGTCCCGCCTCGGCGAGGACCGGGCAGAGCGGCAGTATCCACTGCGGACCGCCGTGGAATCAGGGATCGTCGTCACCCTCGGCAGCGACTACCCGGCCTCGTCCTACGTGTCCACGTACCGGCCGCTCGTTCTGATCGAGTCGGCCGTCACCCGTCGATTGGCCGGAGTGACCGACGGCGACGGCCTGCCCCCGGCTGACGAGGCACTCTCGTTGCCCGACGCCATCAGGGGGATGACGGCATCCGCTGCCTATCAGGTAGGACTGGGCAACTCCACCGGCATGCTGCGTCCCGGGATGCACGCCGATATCGTCGTGCTCGGCCGCAACCTGTTCGACATCCCGTCACATGAGATCGCGGCGACACCCGTGGTGATGACCATGGTGGGCGGGCGCACCACCCACGAGGCCGGATCATGACCGTCGAGCAGCCAAGCACCCGCGAGCAGATCCTGCTGCAGGCGTCGATTCTCTTCGCCCGGCAGGGCTACCACGCGACATCCACCCGGCAGATCGCATCGGCCGTCGGGATTCGACAGCCCTCGCTGTTTTATCACTTCCCAACCAAGACAGACATCATGCGGGCGCTTCTCGTCGAGGCCATCGACGGCCCGGTCGCCGCCGTAGAGCGTCAACTGGCGGCGGACGGCTCTCCGGCCATACGCCTTCATCGCTACATCGTTCAGGATCTCATCACGCTCTGCGAGTCGGTCTACAACCTCGCCGGCACGACGACGGCAGCGGTCCTCGCAGATCCGGAGTTCGCCGCGGCTGCATCCCGGTACCGGTGCCTCTTTGCGGCAAGGACCAGACTCATCCAGGAAGGCATCGACGCCGGGGAGTTCTTCCCGGTGAACGCGGAATTCGCCAGTCGCGCCATCGAATGGGCGATCGAAGGGCTCCACACGGAGATCGTCTCTGGCTCACCAGGGACGCTGGAAGCTGATGTCAATCAGGTGGCGGACTTCTGTGTGCGTGCGCTCCTCATAGACGGCTCGAAGATCGATGAGATCCGAGCGGCCGGTCCGGCAGCGACGGCCGGCTGATCCGGATCGAGGCCGGCGATCGCACGAGTCGAGCGTGAGAGCCCGGGAGTCGTTCACACCTCGATCGCAGCCAACTCCAGAAGGCAATCGCGCCAGACGCGGGCCAGAGTCTCCACGTCCGCCAGGGTGGTCGAGGGGGCGATCAGCATCATGTTGTGGAACGGTGTGATGAGGATCCCCCGGTTGAGCAGGTACAGGTGGGTAGCCTCGATGAGGTCCCAATCGAAATGGGCGAGGGCCTCGGACCCGTTGCGGGGTGAGTGCGGCAGGAACTGGAGTTCGGCCCGGGCCCCCGCACGGGTGACACTCCATGGGAGCCCACTGTCGGCGATGGCGGCGCGCAACCCGTCGGCCATCACCGCACCGAGGCCCAGCATGTGATCGAACGCGGCCGGCGTCGCTACCTCCTCTAAAGAGGCTCTGAGGACCGAGACGGAGAACGCATTGGCAGTGAGGGTCCCGCCGACACCGAACTCCCCCCATATCCGATCTGAGGCCTCACCGAAGGCTTTATGGTGCGCCTCTGCAACCCCCTCGCTGAAGCCGTAGCCCGCGATGGGGATGCCTCCTGCGATCGCTTTCCCGAAGACGAGGAAGTCGGGAGCGAGAGCATGTGCCCGGGTGTATCCGCCGTATCCCGACGAGAGAGTGTGGGTCTCGTCGATGATCAGGTAGGTGCCGTACCTACGGGTGAGCGACCGCAGGGCATCGAGGTATCCGGGGTCGGGGAGCACCATCCCGCAGTTGGTCATGATCGGCTCTGCGAGAACGCAGGCGATGTCCCCGCCGGCCAGGGCCTGTTCGAGAGCGGCGACGTCGTTGAACTCGACGACGGCTGCTGTGGCGTCGGCCGGTAGGCCCGGGTTGGAGTCGATGGGACTGCTCTTGACGGTCCTGCCGTCGGGGCCGAGCCGAACCAGCGTCTCGTCCAGGCTGCCGTGGTAGCAGCCGTTGAAGGTGAGCGTCCTCGGACGGCCCGTGATGCCCCGTGCCAGGCGGGTCACGAAGCGGTTGGCGTCGGTCGCCGACAGCGCCAGCTGCCAGTACGGGAGGCCGAAGCGATTGCGCAGCGAGTCGGCCACGGTCGCAGCGTCGGTTCCCGGCAGCATGGTGGTGATCCCGTTGGGAATTGCCTCGCGTACTGCCCGGACGATCGGCTTCGGCGAGTGCCCGAACATGGACCCGGTGTCTCCCAGGCAGAAGTCCAGGTACTCGTTTCCGTCCATGTCCCACAATCGGGATCCCTGCGCCCTGGCGGCGTACAAGGGGTAGGGGTTGGGCCACTCCAGCATCCAGGGCATCGGAACCCCGCGAAACAGGGTGCCGGTGGAGTCTTCGGAGATCTGCCGGGAGGCGGGAGTCCTGGCGGCGAAGGAAGCGCGTTCGCGTTCGAGCAACCCGGCGAATCTCGCAGATGACGTCAAGGCCTGGATGGTGGCGCTCATACAGATCCTTTCAGTGTCCGCGTTCGGCCCGGAATCTGTCCGAGTCCAGTTTGATCACCGGGTCAACACAGTCGCTCCCCCCGTCCACCACCAGGCTCTGGCCCGTCACGAACGACGAGTCGGGACCGCACAGGAACGAGACCACACTTGCGATCTCCTCGGGTTGTCCGTCGCGGCCGAGTGGTGTCCATGCCGGTGACGAAGAGATGTCCATCCCGGCATTCATCTCGGTGTCGATCCACCCTGGGGCGATCGCGTTCACCCGGATGCGCCGCGGAGCGAGGTGGGCCGCCAGGCTGCGGGTGAGGCTGTCGATGGCAGCTTTGGAGGCCGCGTAGGCCATCGAGTCGTAGGCAGCCACCGTCGCGTCGGTGCTCCCGATGTTCACCACTGCGCCTCCGTCGGCGACCCGGTCCTGGAGGCCCAGTGTCAGGTGGGCGACCGCGTCGAGGTTGACGGCCATGATCCTCCGCCACTGCTCAGGATCGAATGCGAATGCGTCCTCGTACTCGAACACACCGGCGTTGTTGACGAGGACCGTCACTCGCCTGTCGCCAAGGGCCGTGATGATTCGCTCGACGTGATCTCCGGCACCGTGATCGACCTGGAGCATCTCGGCGCCGATCTCCCGTTCCAGCGCCCCGGCGGCATCGCGACTGGCGCGGTATGTGCCGATGATGTCGTACCCATCGGCCGACAATCGAGCCGCAGTGGCCCGGCCAATTCCACGTGAGGCACCGGTGACCAGCGCAATTCTTGCCATGTTCGCGGCCTCCCGATAGTGGCTGTGAGCCGATGTCTCAGCCTACCCACGGGTCATCGGGCGGCACCGGGGTCTCCCGGTGGGCACGATCTCAGGCCGAGTGGTACTTCTGCCCGAGCGGGACTTCGGCCACCGGGTCGAGCGTGGCGGATACGCCGTCGATCGCCACAGGACCGTCCCCGGGCGGCACCGTGATGTTCGGCACGGCGGTGTTGTGCACCATGTCCGATCTGTTGAGACCGCGGGTGCCGCTCACGACGGCGAACTCCCTTCCCGGACGGCGATGCCCGATTCCTGCTGCGTCGGCGGCGCCCGATACGAAGATCGTGGACAGGGCGGAAGGGGCGTCACCGAGGGCTCCGAACATCGGGCCGTAGTGGCGCGGGCGTCCCGAGCGGATCGACCCGCTGCCGTCGCCCGACGCCCCCCAGGCGACGAATCCCGCCTTGAGGACCATCTCCGGCTTGGTGCCGAACGACGAGGGCTTCCACAGGACGATGTCGGCCAGTTTCCCGGGTTCGAGCGACCCTACGTGGGCGCTCATGCCGTGGGCGATGGCCGGGTTGATGGTGTGCTTGGCCATGTAGCGCAGCACCCTGGAGTTGTGGGGGGCGGCGTCGCCGGTGACGTTCGCCATCACGTGGGCCAGTTGCCAGGTACGGCGGACGACCTCGCCGCCGCGGCCCATGCCCATCGAGTCGGAGTTCACTATCCCGATGGCGCCCATCTCGTGGAGCCAACTCTCGGCCTCCATGGTGCGGGATCTGACGCGTGATCTCGTGGCCTCCACGTCCGATGCGACCGCCGGATTCTGATGGTGGACGATCATCGCCATGGGGACGATCTCCTCGACCGTGTTCACGGCCAGGGGGATCGTCGGAGTGGTGGATGACGGCAGCACGTTCGGCCGGGCTACCAGTTCGATGGCGTTGGGGACGTGACCGCCTCCTGAGCCCTCGACGTGATAGGCGTGCACCGTGCGCCCGTCGATGGCTGCGATGGTGTCCTCGATCATGCCCGATTCATTGAGGGAGTCGGTGTGCATTGCGACTGCGACATCGGCTTCCTCGG
>JABMPV010000218.1 GCA_013202595.1 bacterium | reverse complement strand
TCGGCGGCCGACGCCCTGACAGTGGTGGCAGCCACCGACCCCAACCCGATCCCGGCTGTCGCAATGGCCCCGTCGGCGGCGAGGTCGACTCTCGCGCCGACACAGGCGATGCTGATCTCCATCGCACGCCGCCTTCCGAGTTTGATGAAGGCCGAACCGCTCGATCCATCCGGCACGGGGATGCGCACGGCTATGAGGATCTCGTCCGCAGCGATGGCCGTCAAGCGGTACCCCTCGAAAAACTCGTCGAGAGAGATGGTTCGCTCACCGTCGGGGCCCGCAATCGACACAGAGGCACCCAGCGCGAGTAGGACCGGAGGGGTGTCGGCGGCTGGAGAGGCGTTGCAGAGGTTCCCGCCGATGGTCCCGACGGTCCGGATCTGGACGGAGCCGACCGTCCGACACGCTTCGGCGAGGGCGGCGAGCGGTCCATCCAGCAGTGGTGAGGTCTCCAGTTGCCTGTGGGTCACACCCGCGCCGATCACGATCTCGTCACCCACTCGATCGATCGAACGAAAACCATCGACCCCACCGAGGCTGATCAGGTGGGCCGGTTCGACAATCCGTCGGCGCATCTGGACGCCGAGATCGGTGCCGCCCGCAAGGAAGATAGCGGTGTCACCGAACCCGGACTTCATGGCGACGGCGTCCGCCACCGTGCCGGGTGTATGGAACGATTCGACCGAAGTCGCGGCCTGTGCGGTCACCTGTGCTCCCCGGCTGACGAAGGCCGAGGATAATCTATAGATCCTGAAAGTTCCGATCCGAGAGGCTCCCAGATGACCGGTACGGCAATCGATCGATTCCGCGAGGCACTGCACGGTGTAGGCATCACCCCCGCCACGCCATTCACCGACGATCTCTCGGCCGTCGACCACGATGGCCTGCGGCGCAACATCGAATTCCTCATCGATGGCGGTGCCACCCTCCTCTACCCCTGCGGCAACACAGGGGAGTTCCCCGCGCTGTCACTCGACGAGTGGACCGATGTGGTGCGCATCACAGTGGAGGTCGCCGGTGACAGGGCCACCGTGGCTCCCGGCGTCGGACATGGCTTCGGTGTGGCTCTCGAGCAGTTGCACAGGGCGGCCGACCTCGGCGCCCGTGGCGTCCTGGCCATGCCCCCGAACCTCGTCTACCCGGCCGATGAAGGAGTGGTCGCCTACTACGGAGCACTCACCGACGCCGACGTCCTGCCGGTGGTGGTGTATCGCAAGGGTGGATGGCCCACCAATGCAGGGCTTCCCCGTTTGCTCGGCGGCCATCAGGTGGCCGGGGTCAAGTACGGCGAACAGGATGTCTCGGCCCTTGCCGGCATGGTCGCCGGATCGCCACCCGATGTCGTGTGGACCGCAGGGACCGCCGAGAGGTACGCGCCCTACTTCTGGGAGGCAGGGGCGATCGGCTTCACCTCGGGTCTGGCCAACGCGGCGCCACACATCGCTCTCGGCATGTATGAGGCTCTGGCCGGCGGCGACATGGCGAGAGCGCTGGAGATCCGCGATCTCGCCGTCCCCTTCGAGAACCTGAGGGCGAGATACGCGTCGGCTAACAACGTGCCGGCGGTCAAGGTGGCGATGGATGCCGTAGGTCTGGCCGGCGGAGGGGTCCGGCCCCCGATGAGAGATCTGGCACCGGCAGAGGCCGACGAGGTGAGGGCGATGGTCCACGGATGGCCCAAGGAGATGTCATGAACGTCGTCGAGGAACAGACCAAAGCAGTCGTCGACACGTTGTACGAGGCGTACTTCGAGGGAAATCCCCACGGGATGCTCGCCACCATGAGCGACGAAGTGCACATGCGGTTTCTCGGGCGGGGAACGTTCCTCGGGATCGAGGCGGCCACCCGCTTCCTCACCGGCAACACCAGTCAGTTCACCGAGTTGGACTTCCGGATCCGGTCGATCACCGTCGACGGTGAGTGGGCCGCCGCCGTGTGGGACGAGACCGCCACCACCCGTTTCGGCACCACCTATGAGAACCATGGTGTCGACGTGTTCCGGGTGCAGAGCGGGCAGGTGACCGTCCTTCACGAGAACAACGACGTCATGCTGCACAGGGCCACGTTCGGCGACACGAGGCAGTAGCGACGGCAGAGTCAGGAGTGCTGAGGGTCTCTGGAGTTGACCCTCGACCTCTCCCTTGTAAGTGAAGCGCGCGCGGCTCAGATGCCAGCGTTTCCAACCTATTTGATACTCACTGGCGCTCACTGATGTTCACACGCAGAACAGAGTGCTCTGCAACCGAACCGCTGCGTCGGCTTCGCAGACCCGTTCTCTTCCAACCGTCGGCAGCAGCATCGCCATCATCATGGTCATCTTCATCGTCGCCATCATCATGCTCATGTCCTTCCTGCTGCTGCTGCCGCCGTGAACTCTCCTGGTCTCGAACCAGGGGTCTCCGCCGTGTCGAGGCGACGCTCGACCAACTGAGCTACGCGGCCGAGAAACCTTTGCCAACAACCAACGTAAGCTAAGGTTGTCTTATAACCTTAGCTTAGAGGTGATAATGGCTTCAGTTATCAGGTGCATCTGGGAACCCCGTTTCGAGGGGGTAAGCCGACGCGACCGCGGCGGATGCTCCTACGACGCGTACATCCCCGATCCGCTGATGGGATGGGATCTGAGCATCCCTGCCGACCTGGCAGCCGACATCGCCGATGCCGAGGCGGCGATCCGTCAACTCAACACCGGTGACGCGGCACCCCAGGTGAGCCTCGAAGGGTTGGCGAGGTTCCTCCTGCGTGCCGAGTCGGTTGCATCGTCACGGATTGAAGGAATCGAGGCATCACCGCAGCGACTCATGTGCGCCGAAGCGCTCCTGGCCCAGGGCGGCGACGCCGCCGACCGGGCAGCCGCAGAGATTCTGGCGAATATCTCTGCGATGGCCGACGCCATCGATCGTGCATCTTCACCGAAGCGTTTCGAACTCGAGGATCTGTTGGCGATCCATCGCCGGCTCATGGAAACATCAGATGCGGCCGAAGCGGGGCAGATCCGGACGCAGCAAAACTGGATCGGTGGCAACACCTACAACCCATGCTCAGCGGAGTTCGTTCCACCCCCACCCGACCGTGTCGCCGACCTCCTTGACGACCTGGTCGCGTACCTCAACGGAGACGAGCATCCCGCGGCGGTGCAGGCCGCGATTGTCCATGCCCAGTTCGAGACGATCCACCCGTTCATCGACGGGAACGGGAGGACCGGCCGCGCCCTGGTCCATGTGGTGTTGCGCCGCCGAGGACTGGCGCCGCGTCTCGTGCCCCCGATCAGCCTGATCCTCTCCACCTGGGCCCAGACCTATGTTGGTGGCCTCACCACGTTCCGGCACCTCGACGAACCCGATAGCCCTCAGCGTTCGAGCGCGACACATGAGTGGCTGCACGTGTTCGCGACCGCGGCCAACCGCGCGAGCGCTGACGCGACGCGATACGCGCGCGACATTGTCGAGATCGAAGGGCAGTGGCGTGAACGTCTCGGGGCGGTGCGCGCCAACTCGACCGCCGACTTGCTACTTCGGCTGCTGCCGGGGGTTCCGCTGTTGACCGCCCAGACTGCCGCCACACTCACGCAGCGTTCCGAAGTGGCGGCATCGACGGCAATCGGTCGACTCACTGACGCCGGCGTACTGGTCCAACGCAACATTGGCCGACACCGGTACCGGGTCTTCGAAGCACCCGACGTCATTGGGTTGTTCACCGCCCTCGAGCGGTCGCTGGCATCGGAGACGGGCGACACGCTTTTGGCACCACCGGTCCGCCGGGTTCCGCGCCGGCCGACCTGAGGAGCGGAGAGGGACCCGGAGGACTGACCAGCCCAACGGTCCTATCCCTGAATCACAGCACCCCCTAACCGCATGGCAACCAGAGTCGTGGCGCGGCCTGGCTAGTTGAAGCTAGTGCTCCGGCCAGGAACGTTGGCGATGTTCAGG
>JABMPV010000217.1 GCA_013202595.1 bacterium | reverse complement strand
TTCGGCCGTGTCCCCTCTCCCCCGGGCGGCGCACGCCTCTTCGGCCACCTCGATCGAGAAGGTCAGGTCGTCCTCGCTGACACCGCGCTCCGCGGCGGCAACCAGCAGTGGTGCGATGATCTGCGCCGGACTGGTGGCAACCGTACCGATGATGCCGATGTGGTTTCCGAGATCCAGCGCCTGTTTCACGAGCGGCTCGGTGATGCAGAGCGTCGGGAGACCCGTGAAGTCCCTGATGTGCTCCATCCCCTCACCCATGGAGGTGCAGGTCAGCAGCAGCATGTCGGCACCGGCGCGCTCGGCCGCTTGCACGTAGCCGAGCAACCGGGAGCCGATCTCGGGCGTCACCGACCCGGCAGCCATGGTGTCGGCGAGCAGGCTCGTGTCCAGCATCGTCTGGATCTCGACATCGGGATGTTCGGCGAGGAACTCCTTCTCGAGCGGTGCGATGATCTTGTCCATCACAAAGGGCATGGTGTGCAGCATGAAGAGCCGCTTCATCTCGTGATCCTCTCCTTGGTGTTCGTGCGAACTCAGTTCTCGGACTGGACGACCTCGTTGCGGATCGTCCCGATCCCCTCCATCTCCATCTCCACCACGTCTCCAACCTCGAGATACCGCTTGAGGGTCGACATCATGCAGGTCCCGTGATCGCAGGTTCCCGAGGCGATGAAGTCGCCGGGATACAGGACCTCCTCCTCGGAGATCCACTCGATGATCTCGGGGAACTTGTAGTGCATGGCCGACGAATGGTCATCGACCACGACATCACCGTTCACCCTGGCGGTCATGCGCAGGTTGTTGTAGTCGAGCTCATCGGGAGTCACCATGCACGGGCCCATGATGTTGGAGCCCTCGAAGTTCTTGCCCTTGGCCGGGCCGAGCATCATCTCCATCTCCTTGAATTGCACGTCGCGTGCGGAGACGTCGTTGTAGATCGTGAAGCCGGCGATGTGGGCCTCGGCCTCGGATGCCGGGATGTTGATGCCCTTCTTCCCGATGTAGATACCGAATTCGAACTCGAAGTCGAGTTCCTGGGTGAACCGGGGCCGGACGATCGGATCGTATGGCCCCGCGACGATGGCTCCGCTCTGGGTGAAATAGGGCGGGTTCTCGTAGAAGATGTCGGGGATGACCGGCCGTCCCATCTTGACGTGCTCGACGAACACCATGGAGTCCCAGACGATGTTGGGCCGGGGAACCGGCGCCATGAGGGACACCTCGTCGAAGTCGTAGGAGATCCGCCGCCCGCCTGATCCGTCACCGGCATCGGCGACGAGACTCAGGGCGGCTGCAACCGCTTCCGACGCCTTGTCCCCGCGCGACAGATACGTGACCATGTCGGGCGGGACCAGGAAGTCCGCGTAGTCGTCTGCGTCCGGTTCGCCCCGGTCGGCGAAGTAGAAGGCCGCGGCGGAGTTGAGATCCACCAATCGGCCATCGAGCTCCGCCCCGATCCGGGACACCGTGCCCAGGGGTGTTGCCACTGCGAAGGTGTAGTACTTCATTGGGACCTCCCGGCCTCGCTTGCTTGTTCTTCTGCCAGCGCCTCGATCGCCTCGCGGATGCTCTCGGCCGTCAGCGGAGTGTCCATCAGCCTGATTCCGACGGCGTCGTAGAGAGCGTTTGCGATGGCGGCGGCCGTAGGTGCGGCGCCCGGTTCGCCCACACCCTTGGCGCCATACGGAGCCTCGCTGTGCTCCGACTCGACGATGATCGGCACGATCTCGGGAAGATCGGGCATTGTCGCCAGCTTGTAGTCGGCGAAGCTGCTGTTGGCGATCTTGCCACCGCTCCCCTTGTACTGCTCGAACAGGCCGTTGGAGATCCCCATCATCACACCGCCCTCGATCTGCTGCTCGCAGCCGAGCGGATGAATGGCCCTGCCTACGTCCTGGGCAGCGGCCACCTTGACCACACGCACCTGACCGGTCTCGATATCGACCTCGACCTCGACGGCGTGGGTAGCGAACATCCAGAAGATGCTGCTCATCCATTCGTAGGGACCTGGAGCCTTGAGCAGCGGTGAGCCCTTGGGCGAATACCGCGCCTCTGCAGTGATCGAGTAGCCATCGAGGAATCCGAAGCTGCCGAGCATGTCGGCGACAGTGGTGATCCGCTCGCCGTCGTGATAGATGACTCCATCCATCAAATCGAGGCTCACCGGCTCCAACTCCATGATCTCACCCGCCGCCCGCAGGATCTTCTCCCGCACTTCGGCGCCGGCGAGCATGATCGCGTTGCCGACGTGATAGGTGGTCCTGCTCGACGCTACCGGACCGTTGAACGGCGTGAAGGCCGTGTCGGTGCCGGGAATGACGATGGAATCCAGGGGGACGCCGATGGAATCGGCTGCCATCTGGGCCAGCACCGTCGACTGGCCGGCCCCGATCTCGGGGGCGGCTACCAGGACAGTGACCCTGCCATCGTGCTCCACCTTGATGACCGCGTTCGAACTGGTCGGCGTCGCCGTCGGCTTGATCATCGTGGCGATGCCCTTGCCACGGCGGAGGTGGGGGGCCGGGGCGCGATCCACCTCGCCCCAGCCGATCTCCTCGGCGCTGCGCTTCAGCGATTCGTGGAGGCCGACACCGTGCATGATCTGCTCGTTGATGTACGGATCGCCTTCTTCATATGCGTTGCGGAGCCGGAACGACACGGGGTCGATGCCCAACTCGGCGGCCATGATGTCCATCTGTGACTCGCATGCCCAGGTGACCTGGGTGGTCCCGTAGCCGCGGTACGAGCCGGTGATCGCCCGATTGGTGTAGACCTGCCGCGACTCGATGGAGACGTTGGGCACCCTGTACGGCCCGACGATCGTGCTCGATCCGCGGATGGCCACCCCCGGCGTGTTGGCCGTGTAGGCCCCGCTGTCCCAGACGATCTCGGCGGTGCGCGCCGTCAGCATTCCGTCGTTGGTCACCCCGGTCTTGAGTCTCATCACGGCGGGGACCCTGGTGGTCGAGGCCACCAGATCCTCCTCACGGGTGAACTCCACCCGCACCGGCCGTCCGCCCGAATGACGGGCCAGGGCCACTGAGATCGTCTCGGAGATGAGCGTGTTCTTGCCTCCGAACGACCCGCCGACACCGGTGACGATGATGCGGACCTTGTCGCTGGTGACACCGAGCGAACTGGTCAGTTCACCCCGCATCTGGAACGGGCGGTCGGTCGGCAGCCACAGCGTGTACCCGCCGGTCACCGGGTCGTATTTGGCCACCGAGACGTGCGGCTCGAGTGCAGCAGGGCTGATGGCATGGGCCGAGAACTCGTGCTCGAAGATGTGATCGGCCTCTGCGAATCCCGCCTCGACGTCACCACACTGGAAGGTCCAGAGGGTGTTGATATTGGTGTGAGGGACGATGACATGGCCGCCCTTGACGTAGGTGTCCATGTCGGGATGCACGAGCGGGGCGTTCTCGTCGAGCGCCTCCATCATGTCGAACACTGCCGGCAATTCCTCGTACTCGACGGTGACGAGATCAACCGCCTCCTGAGCCTCTGCCTCGGTGCGAGCGGCGATGGCGACCACCGGCTCACCTATGTATCGCACCCTGTCGATGGCGAGGTATGGCTGGTCCTGGCACGCACCGCCGAAGAGGAACGGGAAGTCCCGGCCGGTGACGATGACCTCGACCCCGGGAGCCTGTGCTGCGGCCGCGGTGTCGATCGACACGATCCTGGCGTGAGCGTGGGGGCTGCGCACGACTGCGCCGTGCAGCATCCCTGCGATCTGGATGTCGACACCGTAGACGTGCGCCCCCGTCACCTTCTCGTAGCCATCGACCCGCGGGACAGATCGGCCCACATTGGTTGTCATCAGATGCCCCTCCCAGTCAACTGGTCGATCGCACGCATGATCCTGCTGTACGTGCCGCACCGGCACAGCACACCCGACAGCGCCTGCTTGACCGCTTCCGGCTCCGGATCGGGGTTGTCGCGCAGGAATGCCTTGGCCGTCATCACCATACCGGGGGTGCAGAATCCGCATTGGAAAGCCCCTGCATCCACGAACGCCCGCTGCACAGGATCGAGTTCACCATCGGACGCGAGTCCCTCGATGGTCTCGATGGCGGTGCCGCCTGCATCGCCGGCCAGCACCAGACACGAAGGTGTGGCCACTCCGTCGATGAGGACCATGCAGTTGCCGCACTCCCCCACCCCGCATGCCTCCTTGGCACCGGTCAGCATGAAGGTCTCTCGAAGGATCTCCAGCAGAGTCAGCCGCGCCTCGGACTCGATCTTCCTGGGCGACCCGTTGACGGTGAACTCCAGTTCCAGCATCAGGAGACCTCCCCATTCCGTGCGATCTCGAGAGCGGCGCTGAGAGCCCTGGTGGTCAACACGCGAACCAGGGCCACGCGATGTGAGGCGCTCGCCCGTAAGTCGCTGATGGGGCGGCACTCGCCTGCGGCCGCCGTGGCGGCAGCCGCAAACACCTCCTCGGATGGCGTCTCACCGATCAGAGCTCCCTCGGCATCGGGCGCCCGCATCGGCGTGGGAGCCACCGACGCCAGAGCGATCACGGCATCGACGATCGAGCCGTCGGCATCGAGCGTCATGGCCGCAGACACGCCGACCATCGAGATGTCGGTGCCGCCGCCGCGAGATCCGATCTTGAGATGGGCGGATCCGAAGCGGCGGGGTGTCGCGGGAATGAAGACCGATGTGATGATCTCGTGGGACGCGAGTGTGGTCGTCACGGGGCCGACGTAGAGGTCTTCGACCAGGTCCTCCCGCGGCCCCTCGGGGCTCTCCACCGCGACGGTTGCCCCGTGGACGATCAGCGGCGGGCCGAGATCCGAGGCAGGTGACGCCCTGCCGATGTTGCCGCCGATGGTCGCCAGGACCCGCACCGACGGGGACGCGAGCACGGCAGCCGCTTGATTCAGCGCTGGGCAGCGCCGGGCTACGAGTTCGGAGGCCTCGACCGCAGTGACTTTGGTGAGCGCTCCGATCCGCACGCCCCCTTCGGCCTCCTCGATGCCGGCCAATCCGGTGATGCCCTTGAGGTTGACAACCGTCGATGGCCGCATCCGCCCGGTCTTCATATCGATGACCAGATCGGTCCCTCCGGCGAGAACCCTGGCGTCGTCGCCCGCCGCGGCAAGGATGCCGGTGGCTTCGTCGATGGTCGCCGGCTCGTGGTACTCGAATCTCCTCAGCCGCTGCATCAGCGCGGTCTCCGCCCGGTCGTCATCGGGGCTCCTGCAGCAACTCGAGGCACACGCCATCGGGCGTGGCGACAAAGGCGATCTCGTATCCCCCTGCCCCGGGTCGACGCTCGTAGATCTCCAGGTCCTGCTCGGTGAACAGGGCCAGGACATCATCGAGGTCATCGACGAGCAGTCCCACATGCTCCAATCCGTAGTACGGGATCACGGGCACATCCCCGGTGCCTTCGTCGGGATCGGGGCTGGTGATGTTGATCCGGATGCCGTCCAGAACGACCGGGGCGAACAGCATGGATCTGAACTCGACCTCGGGGAGCACCGTCGCCCCGAAGGTGTCTGCCCACCACCGCGCACTGGCCCGCGGGTCCTTCGATTTGATGTGGATGTGATGGAACCGATGGGCCATGTCACTCTCGATGCGTTGCGCTTCTCCAAAGATGAGCAGCGGTGGCGGGGAGATCCCCGCCACCGCCGTTCACTAGCTATTCACTTCGACTGTTCGGTCCTACCCGGTGTACACGCTCGTCGAGGGCTCGAGCAGCTCGAGGTAGCGGTCAGCATCGAGCAACACCTGGTCGCCGAAGGTGCCGTCCGAATTGAACGGTGTCATCGCCGGAATCACTCCGTTGACGCCGCCGGCGGAATAGCTCTCCGGACCCGTCACACCGTAATAGTCGATCTCCTCGCCACTGCGGATGAGTGCCAGGCACTCGGGATACGTGTAGCACAAGGTCCCCGGTGCATTGGCGACTGCCTGCATCGCAGGCGCCCAATCGGCTGCGTTGACACTGCCGCCCGCCTCGATGGCGAGAGCGGTCATGATGCCGAGGTCGTACGTCGTGTGGGCGTACGCATCGTTACAGCCGGCATCCTCGGTGAACTGCATGTAATCGGGGTTACCTTCCCAGATCGGGCAGTAGTAGTCGTAGGCGGCAGTGGTGGTGTCGAGACCGAACGTCGGGTAGTACACACCCAGCGACCCATCGATCGCCGCGGGGGTGGCCGTTCCGACGAATTCCGTCTCCGACCAGCCGAGCTCACCCAGCCACAGCAGCGAGGCACCGGCCTCGAAAGCCTGCTTGATCATGGTTGCGCTCTCGACTGCCTGTGCCTGTATAACGATTGCGCCGGGGTTGAGATCGATGATCTGCTGCACCTCGGTACGGTACGTGGCGGCCTCGCCGGGTGCGTCGATCCTGGCAAGGACCTCGATCCCTGCGATCCCCGCTGCAATCTCGGCAGCATCGGCGGCAAGCTGATAGCCGGCCGTCGGTGTCGTGACGATCACAATCGATGTGATGCCGAGCGACTCTGCAAAGGCGACATCCATGACGGCCTGTCCCTCATCAGAGCCCTGCGCCCGGAAGATCGGCTCGGAGGCGACTCCGCCGATGTTGCCCGGGATGGATCCACCATGCACCGTCGGCATGAGCGGTCCACCGGTGTCGGCGACGACGCCGAGCATCCAGTCCCTGTAGCCCAGGTACTCGTGAGCCGGGCTGAACATGATGTCGGCGCCATGCTGCTCGACACATGTCCGAGCGGCCTGGCCTTCACCAACGGTCCCGATGTCCTCGTGGACCATCACGATCTCTCTGCCCAATGGCGGATCCTGGTTGACGACCTCGGCGAACGGGAACACCACTTCTGCGGTGAGCGATGCGCCGTAGGGGCCGAACGGTCCGGTGTAATAGGCCAACTCGCAGAGCACGATGGGATCTGCGGAAGGAGCCTCGGTCGTTGTTACTGCCGCAACAGTGGTGCCCGGCGCTGCGGTGGTGGTAACCGCATCGTCGTCGTCACCACACGCGGCGGTGATGAGCGCGATCGTCAGCAGCATTGCTGCGACCCGCCAGAATGTCCGTTTCTTCATTCCTGGGTTTCCTCCCATTTGGGGTTACTGCAGTCGCGGGGCATCAGATTCGATACCCCTCCTTCAATTGCTCGGTAGTCAGATTGCCCGCTTCCTCGATGACAAAAGCCTCCCCGAGGCTCAGCACCATGACCCTGTCTGCGACCTCGAGGGCCTTGGTGGCGTTTTGCTCGGCCAGGACGATCCCGACACCCCGTGTCTCGTGGATCTTGGTGACCGACTCGAAGAACATGTCCACATACAACGGGGAGAGGCCGGCCGTGGGCTCATCGAGGAGGAGCATCTTGGGGTCCTGCATGAGCGCTCGACCGCAGGCGAGCATGCGGCCCTCGCCTCCGGACAGGGTGCCGGCGAGTTGGTCCTCCAGCACGGCGAGATCCGGGAACAGTTCGTAGATCTCGTCCACCCGCTCCTGCCGATCCCTGTCCCCGATCATCCCGCCGACATTGAGGTTCTCGCCCACGGTGAGTTCGGGGAACAGTCCCTTCTCCTGAGGCACATACCCGATACCGCGCGCCGCGCTCTCCCACGGAGGAACCTTGGAGATGTCCTCCCCCTCGAAGAGAAGCTCGCCGCCCATCAGCGGAATCAACCGGGCCATGGTCGCCAGCAAGGTGGTCTTGCCTGCCCCGTTTGCTCCCAGGATCGTGAAGACCTCGTTGCCGACCTCGAGGCTGAGACCTTTGATGACGGTGACGCCGTGGTAGCCGCTCCTGAGATCCCTAACCTCCAACATGGCCCTCTCCCAGGTACTTCTCGACAACCGTCTCGTGCCGTCTGATCTCCTCGGGCGTCCCTTGCAGGATGACGCTGCCTTCCGCCATGAAGTGCACCTGGTCGCTCAGGTTCCAGATGACGTTGAGATCATGCTCGACAACCACAACGGAAGTGCCGGAGGCGGCGAGGAGTCGGATGGCCTCCATCACCTTCTCGGTCAGGTCATCCGGCAGCCCTGCAGTCGGCTCATCGAGCAGCAGGAACGATGGCTTCAGCAACAGGCACCGGACGATGTCGAGGAGCTTCTTCTCGCCGGCTGAGCCGGCCTGATCGGCAGGATCGGTCAGGGAGAAGAAGTCCAGATAGTGACGC
This sequence comes from bacterium, assembly GCA_013202595.1. Lineage (GTDB taxonomy): Bacteria > Actinomycetota > Acidimicrobiia > Spongiisociales > UBA11373 > JABMPV01. The sequence goes on along the minus strand of JABMPV010000217.1, from coordinate 13,827 downwards.
ATCTCTTCTTCGTGCTCGGCGAACAGCGGAGCCTCGGCGAAGATCTTGAACGGGAGTTCCTGTTTGGGTTTGGCGACCGACAGGAGCATCGAGTCCCACATGGTGAGCTTCTCGAAGTCCATGATGACCTGGTTGGTCTTGACCACACCGAGACCCGCCATGGCGTAGGTCGGCAACTCCGACAACACCACATCGCCGCGATCGTCTCCATCGGGCCTGACGAGCGTGACCGTGCCCCGATCGAGTTTGGTCGAGTGCATGATCATCCGCATCAGCGTGGTCTTGCCGGCGCCGTTGGGGCCGATCAATCCCTCGACGGGATACTCGCCGAGGGTGAGATCGTCGATGTCGACAACAGTTCGCCCCGAGAAGCTCTTTGCAGCTCCCTGAATCTGGATCCGGGAACGGGTCGCCGCGACCGTGTCGGTGGCTTCAGTCACCATGAATGCTCCGCATCAGCTTGTCCCTCCGCATGTCGCCCAGGATGCCCAGCGGCCGATACATGAGGACCACGATCAGCGACATCCCGTAGATGATCTGCTTGACGACCGGCATGGCCTGGCGGTACCAGGAGTCCGGGAATGGGGCGTACAGCTGAACCACGATCTCGAACAATCCGACCGTGAGCAGCACGCCGATGACCGGCCCCCAGACACGGGCGGCCCCACCCAGGATCAGCGCCACGATGACTGCAAGGGTGACATCCACGCCCAGCTTCAGCGGCGTGAGGAAGTGGACGATCACCGCAAACATCGCCCCGAGCAGGCCCATTCCTGCAGAGGTCACGGTGAACATCCAGAGCTTGGTCAGGTTGGAAGGCTTACCCAGGCTGCGAGCCAGTGGCTCGTTCTGTCCGGTGGCGATCAACAGCCGGCCGTACGGCGAACGGTGCACCCGCCAGGTGTAGTAGCCGATCGCGATGACGATCGCAGACGCGACCAGCAGCCACAGCATGGCGTTGGCCTTCTCGCTGCCGATGTCGTAGGGGAAGTCGAGGCCGCCGATGCCGCCTTCACTGCCGGTGAGGCCCTTCTGGCTCCGAGCCAGCAGGAAGACTATTGCCGCAAACCCGAACGTGCCGACGAGTTGGCCGTCGAGATCCATGCCGGAGATGATCCATCCGATCAATAGGCCACCTAAGCCGGCCACGAGCGTGGCGAGGATCACCGAGGCGATTGCCTGCCACGGGTCACCAAACGGCCACGGGATATCGATGATGAGGTCGGTACCTGATGGGGCATGTCCCCCATAGATGATGCCGTAGGCGTACATCCCGAGGCCCCAGAAGCCGACGACACCGAAGTTGCCGATGCCGGCAAGCCCCAACTGCATGTGCAGGAGGAAGCCCATCCCGATGTACATGACGACCTCGAACAACCCGAAGACCAAAGCCGAGGAGAGCCAGTCGGTACTCATGACTACACCTTCCCTTCGACCAGGCTGCGCTGGCGCACCTTGAGGTAGGCCATGAAGAGGGCGATCAAGATGACGGTCGCCACTTGGGTGTCCTTGAGCCAGAGACTCAGCGCTGAGATCACGATCCCGGTGCCAAGACCGGCGATGATCACTCCTCTGATGTTCTTGGCGCCGCCGACCAGCATCACCAACATGATGAAGAGGAATTGGTCCCAGCCGAGGGTGTACTTGAACCCCTGACCGACCCCGTAGAAGGCGCCGGCTAGCCCGCCGGCCACGCCTGCGATGAACCAGACCATCACAGTCACGGCCAGAGGGTTGATACCGCTGACTTGAGCCAGTTTCTCGTCACTGGCCAGAGCCCGGATCTTCTGGCCCATCTCGGTCTTCTGGATGAACCAGAAGAGGACGAGTGCCAGGACCACCACGATGACGAGAGAGACCGACTTGATGCGGGAAACTCCGACATCGAAGACCCGCCAACCCTGCTGGGCCGGAACGTCGTAGTACACGAATCCGTACCCGAATACGAACTGCAGGCTATAGCGAAGCACGATCGACAAGCCGAACGACATGATGATCATCTCGAGCATGCCGACATCGCGCCGCTTCGCTGGTCTGAAGACGGCGAAGTACGTGGCCACACTGATCAGTCCGGCTGCGATGGCGGCCGGCCAAATCGCCAGCCAGAAGGTCAAACCGAACGTCGTGTTGATCCACATGCCGATGTAGGCGCCGAGGGTGACGGTCTCGGCAAAGGCCACATTGATGAGCCCGGTGAGGCGGTACAGGAGTGCGAAGCCCATGGCCGCCAGCACGAGTGGCCCGTGCTCGGTGAGGCCGATGACGATTGACTGGGCGATGAGGTCCATCAGGCCCTCCCGCCCGGCGATGCGGCCGTGAGCGCCTGGCGATGGCGGTCGGCGGTCATGCGGTCCTCGAAGTGTGCCGGGACTGTGTGTCCGCCGAATCCATCGAGGGAACGCATCGACCGGGGAGCGGGCAGTGACCAAGCTTCAACCCGTGCATCGTCGACTTCCCTCGCTTCATCGATTATCGATAGTACGCCGGTCGGAACTGCCGCGTCAATTCGCAACCCTGTAGTGAGAGTTGCGTTGGAAAGCGATTCGATGCGATGACGGATCAGCAGCAGTGTCTCCTCCCGACTGGGAGAAACGTACGGCTCAACCGGCGGTCCGACACAGGGCATTCCGACCCAATCGAATGGGCCACGTCTACCTGCGTTACACCGCTGCACAGTCGGTCTCATGCCCGGCCCGCCTCGACCTCGTCTGCCCTGGTCCGTCCGGCCAGCAGGATGAGGTCCTCGTGGAGTTCGAACCAGATGTTGTGATACGAGTCGAGCACCGGCGATGCGATGAACGCGTCCTCACCGTCCGACACCTTCAGGCTGGCTCTGGCCAGGCGTGCTCGATATGCCCCGAGACGAGCAAGCCCCACCGACAGCGGAGCGAGCCACTCATCGGCATCCGCGACGAGGGCGGCGAAGTCGGCCTTGACGCCTGCGTCGTAAACGGCATCGGTGTGGTCGTTCATCACAGGTTCTCCGTCGATCTCCTGCATCTGCCACGCCGTGACGACGACCTTCATCCGCTGGTCGAGCGGGATGAACTAGTCGTGTGCTGCGCCGGCGTCGCCGGCGCCCCACTCATCGATATCGGCCTGGATCAAGGCGGCGCCCAGTTCCTTGCCTGTGTCGCTGAGCCTGAACATGGGCCCGACCGGCTGGGCCGTGCCGTCGGCGACCAGTGCCTCGATGATCGGAACGACCGCATCCTCGGTCGAGTCGACGAATGCCGCAATGCCGTCGGGCTTTGCGAACCCCTTGATCGTCAGCGCCCTGGTGACGGAGCCGGCGTCCGGCCCCTCCCCTGTCGCCTGGATGTCACTGCCATCTCCCACGACGGCACTCCCTTCTTCAGTCACGGAATCCTGGGGAATCGAGCAATCGCTCATCGAGAGTGCGCTCCGCTCAAACGGCGCTTTCGAGGGCCCTCGCTCCCGGTTGCACCAGACGGAGATGTCCGAGAGAGCGACCTGGTTGTCTCGGAGCGAGACGTGTCGGAGCCGGAATCCCCGGGGAGGTCGACAACCGATGAGTGGGTCACGCCACGGAGGCGGTGTTTCGTGAATGCGTACACCACTTATGTCGATCCTCGATAATCGATTAGCGATGACTCTACGCTAGAACTGAGCAGAATGCCACTCTCGACCGGCCCCTCCCGACGGGATCTACCCGGTACCCTGCCCCGCCATGACGGTCCGGTTTTCAAAGACCATGTGGGGCGCCGTCGGCGCCGGTTCACCCCACCCGACATTCGACACGGCGATCCCCGCAATCGCTCGCGAAGGCTGGGATGGGGTCGTCTTTGCCCTCATCGCTCTCGAGTTCGATCGGGGCATCGGAACGCTCCCCCGCCTGGCCGGTCTCTGCGCAGAGAATCGACTGGACCTTGTCGTGATGGTCATGACGAACGGCGTCTCGGTCGCCGACCATCTTGCGACACTGCGCGCTGCGTACGACCATGTGGCCCCATTCGATCCATCCCATGTCGTGTGCCACGGCGGACTCGATCGATTCACGCCCGACGAGGCGTCGCTCTTCTATCGCGAGGCGCTCGCCATGGAACAGGACTTCGGGCTCACGGTCGCTCACGAGACCCACCGGAGCCGGATCATGTTCACTCCGTGGGCGACCGCCCGTGTACTCGATGAGTTCGCCACAATCCGTCTCGCCGTTGACCTCAGCCATTGGATGGTGGTTGCGGAGCGCCCACTGGACGACGAGTTGGAGACCATCCGCGCCGCGGGATCACGGATGATCCACCTCGATGCCAGGGTCGGATACGAGGAAGGGCCTCAGGTGCCCGATCCCCTTGCCGACGAGTGGTCCGATCACCGCGCCATGTTCGAGAGATGGTGGGACCAGGCGATCGACGCCCGGCTGAAGACAGGCTGCTGTGAGCCGCTCGTGGTGGTGCCCGAGTACGGACCGCCGCCCTACCAACAGACCGTGGCGAGCGAGCCGACGACGGATCTCTGGGAGACCTGCCTGGCGATGCGCAGGCGCTGGATGGAGCGCGCAGTCGAAGCCGGGGGATGAGTCGGTCAGATCGACCCGGCCGACGCGATCTCGATGAGTCGGTACAGCGCAGCCCTCGGATTGTGGTGCCGATCGACGAGACCGTGGCGGGGGTAGTAGCCGCGATCGTGATCCTGGAACCCGTCGAGGAAGACCGGCACACCCGGGTGTGCCAGCGCCGCCGCAACCGCCTCGCCGACCCGGTCGGCGACTGCGTCGTCGTCGGCGAAGACGCAGCTCTCCGATGCTCTCGGAAGGTCGACGACCGCGACGACTCCCCTGCCCGTGTCGGCGGCTGCCAGCAACGCGACGGCGTCGACCACCTCGACTCCGTGAGGGATCCGAAAGATCAGCTCATCGATGAGCCCGCCGGTGTCCTCCGCCACCAGGTCGCGCCAGCCATCCTCGAATGGCGAGAACCCGACCGCAACGAAATGGTGCACACCTGACCCGGCCTCGCCGATCGGCACGATGGGACCCACGGCGAGGCGCAGCCCCGCAGGCGGCCGATGGACGGCCAGAGCCTCGAGCAACCCGGAGAACGACTCCGCCGGGGTGTCGATCTCCCACCTATCGATGACACCGCCGAGAGCCCAGATGGCTTCACGGGTGGCTGCGTCGGGAATCCCGCCCGATCTGATGCTGAAACGAGAGCCGCGTCCTGCGAGATGCCGGACGCGCTGCCGGCCGTCGGTGGCCAGCACGTCGCCCACCGGAATCCGGATGGCGCCGATACGCGCCTCCCACAGCGCCGGGATCAGTGCGTCGTTCCTCACCGACTTCCGACGGGTCTCGTCGAGTCCCTCCGTCGGGAAGTCGACAGTCGACATCCATGAGTGACGGATCGTGACACCCACCGGGCTCTGCCATCCCGGCGACACGACGGCCGGTACCGGGACGGCACCGGTCTCGCCGGTCTCGCCGAACGTGCGAACTGGATGGACGACGTGACCCTCGGGCGTCACGTCGACGACGAACACACCGAGCTTGGCCGGGTCCTCACGCCCGTTCTCCGACTCGGGGGCCACCGCTGCGAGTTCCGAGTAATCGGGTCGCACGAAACCCGTCGCCGGCGCGACATACATCACTGTGCCCCGGTGGTGGTTGTACAGGAAGTTGTGGACGTGGCCCGAAAAGACGGCTTCGACATGGCGCGATTCGATGAGATCGAGCAGCCACGTTCTCCCGGGCTCGCTCACGTTGTCGTAGTGATCGGCCTCGGTCCGATCCTTGATGAACGGCGGGTAGTGGGTGAACAAGAAGATGCGCTTGCCTGTCTCCGCTGCGATCCGGAGGTCGGATTCCAGCCACGACCGCTGCGCCTCATCGCGGGCCAGTCCCGATCCGATCACGGGAGTATCGACGATCACGAAATGGCAACCGGCCATATCGAACGACCCGTAGGGCGGTCCCCAGTGGTGCTCGAAGACCGGGTAGTACTCCTCGGCGACGGGGGGCACCGCCACGAGTGCGTCGGGCTTGTCACCGATATCGTGATTGCCGGGAACGAAGTGGATCGGGAGGCGCAAGCCGGCGAACACCCCTGTGGCCAGTCGTACCGCATCGAGATGCGCTTCGGAGTCGATGGGCAGCGGGTGGACGATGTCGCCGAGGTGGACGACGAACTCCGCTGCCAGGTTGTTGCAGAGCCCCACGACGAACTCGCTGCGCTCCTTCATCAGCGCATTCGACGGGTAGGCGTCGACCTCGTCGTGGGGATGCCTGATATGAGTGTCGGCGATTACGACGAAACGCAGGGGAACCATGATCCGAGGCTATCGGGCGGAGGTGATCGCCGAGCGCACGGGCCGCACCTGCCCGCCTTCACCCTGTTTGGAGCTCACCCGGATCAGGAGAGATCGAAGACGCGCGACGCCGTCACACCCAGCACACTTGCCGCCTCGTCGGAATCCAGATCCGACTCCCCGACGAGTCGCACCGGATCGGGCTCCCAGGGGAAGGGGTAATCCGAGCCCAGCATCACCCGCTCCGCACCCACCTGGCGTACCAGGTACCGGAGGAACGCCGGATCGATCACCACGCTGTCGAACAGGAGTCGTCTGAGCGAGGCCTCCACATCCACGTCGGTATCAGACCAGCCCACCTCGTGGTTCCTGATGATCCGTCTCGACAGTGGAACGAGGCCGCCTCCCCCGAGAGCACCTATGACGGTGAGGTCGGGGTGTCGGAGGAGTGCCCCGGAGTGGACCAGCCGGGTGAGGGCAATGGTTGCGACCCCGGCGCGGCCAACCGCGTTCTTGAGGCCGGCGAAGAGCAATTCGGGTGGTATCCGAATGAACGTCGGATGGACGAGCAGCGGCATGGAGAGCCCGGCCGCGGCTTCCCACACAACATCGAGATCGGGGGCGCCCAGCCCCGACCCCGGGATGTCGGTTCCGATCATTGCACCGCGACACCCCATGGCGGAGGCGGCTTCCAGTTCCAGAACCGCCAGGTCGGGGAACTGCAGCGGGATCGTCGCCATGGGCAACATCCCGATCTGATCCGCGCACGCAGCAGTCGTAGCTTCGTTGTAGGCCCTGGTCCAGACACCGGCTTGTGAGCGCGGCAGCGTGTATCCGAGCAGATCGGTCCACGGGCTCACGAGTTGGAGGTCGATGTGCTTCTCCCTCCCCCATTCGGCGAGACCGGGGAAGTCGGCGAGCCCTGCCGGAGCAGGCGGCGAGGGCTCCATCCCCGGGAAGGCGAATCGCATTCCCCGCCCGGTCGCCGTCACGCCGACATCAGGGAACCCACCCTGCTCGATTCTCTCGATGAGGGTTGGGGGGATCGCATGGATGTGAACATCGACGATCCGCTTGGCCGCCTGCTGCACTGCCGAACGACCCTCCCGACCGGAACCGTCACCGCTCATGGGAGGCTTCCCTCGAGATCTACCGGCTCTCGCTGCCCGGAGAGCGCGCCCCACAACCGCTCCGGTGTGATGGGGATCCGGGTGAGATGCAGACCGGTCAGGTCGAGAATGGCTCCGCAGATCGCGGGCCCGATCGCCAGAATCCCGCCCTCGCCCAAGCCTCTGGCACCGTTGGGCCCCGGCCCATCGCCGTTCTCCTGGAAGAATCCCGCCGTCGAACCTGCCAGGTCACCGATTGTGGCTATCCGGTAGTCCAGCGAACTCCCGTTGGCGAGCGTGCCGGATGTGTCGTACACCAGTTGTTCCGAGAGGGTGAGGGATTGCCCCATGACGATCCCGCCCTCATCCTGTCGGAGAGCCAGGTCGCGGTTGATCAGTGTGCCCGCATCAGTGCCGTGGGTGACCGTGTCGAGAACCACTTGCCCTGTTTCTCGATCGATGTGCAGCTCCACAGCCGTGGCGACCACTTCATAGAACGCCGACGGACCTCCGAGAGGATGCCCGGGGTCGCGGGGGGCGGCGAAGGTGCCCTCTCCGGTCACTCCGTCGGGCGAGTATGCCCTCAGGAGTTGCCGAAGGGGAACCGAGTCGCTCCCGAGGGCGACCGTCCCCTGGGACATGAGGACATCACCGGCTGCCGCACTGAAGTGACTGCGGGCGAACGCTGCCAGTTGCCTCTTGATGTCTCCGCAGGCACCCTGGAGTGCATTGCCCATGAACACCGTCGATCTGCTCGATGCGGTCCAGGAATCGAACGGCACCACCCCGGTATCCCCCATGATCACGGTGACGCTCTCACGGGGGAGGCCCAGCGCCTCTCCCACGATGATCCGCATCCCGTCCCGCTGCCCCTGGCCCATCTCCGTCGTGCCTACGTAGGCGATGGCATTGCCGTCCGGACCCAGATGGACTCGCGCCGTCGACGATGTCGCCGCCGCATTCGCCTTCATACCGAATGCCACGCCCCGCCCCACGCCATCACGCCGGGGGGCACCCCACTCCGCTTCGACCGCCAAGCGGCCGAGGAGGCCGGGCCAGTCGCTGTCAACGGGTGTGTCGCCGGGCACGATCTCTTCGCCATGCTTTCGCATGTTGCGGAGGCGAAGCGCGATCGGGTCGATGCCCAGCCGATGAGCCGCCACATTCATCTGGCCTTCGACGGCCATGTTCATGTGGCTGGCACCAAACCCCCGAAAGGCCGTCGTCGGTGCCGTGGTCGTGAAGAGGCCTCTCCCCCGGATCCGGGCGCACGGCACCCGGTAGGGGGCGCCGCCATACAGGGCCGTCTTCGAAACCACTGCAGGGCTGATGTCGGTGTACGCCCCGATCAGGAAGTCCGCGTCGATCTCCTGGAAGGTGATGTCTCCCTCGGCACTGAAACCAGTTCTGACGCGAATGTGCGAGGCCTCCCTCTGACCTGTCAGGAAGGACTCCTCCGCGGTCTGGGTCACCTTGAGAGGACGCCCGAGCAGTCGGCTGCACGCCGCGGTGACGGGTTCGATCTTTGCGTATCCCTTTCCCCCGAAACCGCCCCCGCTGTCCGTTGCCTCGACCCTCACATCGTCCTCGGCCAAGCCCAGGGTCATGGCCAGGACGCGGCGCAGCACGAACGGATGCTGAACCGGAGTGAGGACCCGAATCGTGTTGCCATCGGGAATGCAGATGGTCCCGTACGGCTCCATGAAGAAGTGGTGGGTGAAGGGAGCCTCATAGGTGTTCTCCACCACCAGCGCAGCCGATGCCCCCAGATGGTCGAGTTCTTCGGGATCACCCAGGTCGAAAACCCATTCCGCCATCACGTTGCTGTCCGTCCATCGCTGCTGGGCCTCAGGTCGCGAGGCCGGTTCGTGGATCAGATCACCTGACAGCGCCTGGTCCCGGGTGACGATCGCAGGCAATTCCTCGTACACGACGCGAACGGCTGCGGCCCCGGCGCGAGCAGCCTGCTCCGACTCTCCGACGACCATTGCGACCGGCTCACCCTGATACCGCGTGACATCATCGGCCAGAATCGGCTGGTCGGCGACGAGGGGCCCGAAGCGAGGCACACCCGAGTCGGAGAAATCGGCGGCGGTGAACACCCGCACGACACCGGGTACCTCCATGGCATGCCCGGAGTCGACCTCCCGGATCAGCGCTCTTCCGACCGGAGTGTGGACCAGCACCCCGTACAGCATCCCCGGGAATCGCATGTCGTCGAGATACAGCGTCTCCCCGGTGACGTGGTTTCGACTATGCCTGGATGAGTCGGCGGCCGGAGTGGACGATCCCGCGGCGACCGCCTCGAGGATTGCCTGATACCCCGTGCACCGGCAGTAGTTCCCCTCGAGGGCGGTGCTGACCTCATCCCTGTCCGGGTTCGGCGTCCCGGTGAGCAGGGCCCTGGAGGCCATGATCATCCCGGACGTGCAGAACCCGCACTGAGAGGCGTTGGCCGCGGCGAAGGCCTCCTGGATCGGATCCAACTCCCCGTCGCGCTGCAGGCCCTCGATGGTGGTCACCTCGTGACCGTCCACGCTGGCGGCGAGGATGAGGCACGAATTGATGGCCTGCCCGTCCAGGAGGACTGTGCATGCGCCGCACTCCCCCTGCTCACAGTTCTTCCTGGTTCCTCGCAGTCCCAAACGCTCACGCAGCATCTCGAGCAGGGTCTCGCCCGGAGGGACTTCGGCGTCGATCCGGCGGCCGTTGATCGTGAGCGAGCACGGGATCAGATTCGATCGATCGGTCATCGTGACCCCGCATTCTCTTCGGCGAGCCGGTCCCCGGCCAGAGCCCATGCCCGTTCCACCAACACGACGGCCATGGCCGTGCGGTATCGGGCAGATGCGCGAAGATCGTCGATCGGAGCGATGGCCTCCCCGACGGCCCCGGACAGGTTTGCGGGAAGTCGGGCGGCACCGCCGATCAACTCATCGAGAGACCGCGCTCGGATCGGGGTCGGCGCAACCGAGGCAAAGGCGACCCTCGTCTCGACGTCGGTCCGGTACAGCGCCACTCCGACAATTGCCAGATCGACCCCGTTCGTCCTTCCCAGCTTCAAGTAGGCCCCACCATGGCGGGCGGGCGGCGGGAATGTGATGCTCTCCACCCACTCACCATGCCCGAGCGCAGTCTGACCCGGCCCGAGCCAGAAGTCCTCGAATGCGATCGAGCGGCGGCCGGCCGGACCCACGACGTTCGCCGTGGCCTCGTACACGAGGAGTCCCGGGGCAGTGTCTGCCGCGGGCGACGCGTTGCACGCATTCCCCACGAGAGTCGCCCGGTTCCTGACCTGGACGGAGCCCACGGAGGCTGCGCCTTCCAGGAGAGCAGGGTATGGGTAACAGAGCGGATGGGTCCTCAGATCGCTCAGCCGCACTGTCGCACCGATGACGACGCCACCGTCGGGCAACGCGGTCACCTCCCCCAGGGAGCCAAGGCCATTGATGTCCACAAATGAGAAGGTCGAAGCATCCCGGCCGCGCATCTGGACGAGAAGATCGGTTGCACCAGCCAGAGGCCGGCCACCCGTCTCCACGAGAAGCGCTGCGACCTCCTCGATCCGCTCAGGGCGGCAGTACGCCGGATCGGCCATCACAATCACCTTTCTCAGCACGGCCGGGTCGACGTCCTCGTGACCGGGACCCCTGCCCGTCCGAAGACCGGCCATCGGCGGATGGTGACGGTCAGATGGGCGACAGGCTCATTGCCGTGGTCTGCTCCCGTATCCAATCGAGCTTCACCCTACCGATCCGCCGTCGCGGCGAGTGCCGCCACGACGAAGAACGTCAGTGTCTCTGGAGGAATTCAGACACCAGCGCGTGAAACGCCCCGGGATCCTCCCAATACACGAGATGCCCCCCGGCCAGCACGGAGTACTCCGCCCCGGGGATGCGCCGGGCGAGGTCCTCTGAGAAATAGGGAGGGGTGCAGGAGTCGTGATCTCCCACCACCACGAGGACCGGACGATCGATCGCGGCGAGTCGCTCCGTCTGATCGGATGCGACGATCATGTCGATCCGTTTGGCCATGATGACCGGATCGGAGGCCTTCGATGCACCGATGTCGCAGTATTGCCGCACCTCGGCATAGTGATCCCTGAAGTACTGCGGAGAGAACAGGAACAGAACGCTCGCCTCGACGTAGGTCCGCAGATCGGTTTCCAGGAGGATCTGCTTCCGACTGGCGAACTGGTGCCTGAAGAAGTCGTCCGGCACGGCCCATGATCCCATGATCGTCAGAGAGCGCACCACATCGGGGTGGTCAGACGCCATGATCTGTCCGATCGCCCCGCCGGTCGACGACCCGACGAGATGAGCCGGTCCACACCCGATCGTCCGCAGGGTCTCGGCCATGTCAGAGGCGTGTTGCTCGATGGTGTACCCACCCTCGGGACGGCTCGACTGCCCGGCCCCCCGCTGATCGGGCACGATCGTCAGGAAATCCCTGGCGAATAGATCCGTCTGTGGTCCCCACCCCTTGCCGACCCCAGGGAGACCCACCAGCAGCATCACCGGGTCGCCGGCGCCGGTCACCTCGTAATAGATCTCGATGTCATTGACCGCTGCCTTCGGCATGGGATTCCTTTCTCCTCGACCTCCAGATGGAGCGACCGATCGGGTGATACCGACCGCCCTCGCACCAATAGAGGACTCGCGGCACCTATGCGTCCCGGCGCTCTCCCCAGGCGGCGATGACGTCGTCGGCCTTCTCCACCCTCCCAAACCAGACGCGGACCGTGGCCAGCGTCCCTTCGTGATACTCGGGCGTCGTCGCGGCGCAGGCATCCTCGATCATGACGATGTTGTACCCGAGCATGAAGCCCTCGCGCACCGTGCTTTCGACGCACACATTGGTGGCGCCGCCGATGACGACGAGCGTCTCCACTCCTTTGTTCTTCAGCATCAAGTCGAGATTGGTTCCTGTGAACGCGCCGTACCGGTTCTTGTCGAGTTGGATATCCCCGGACTGCGGCTCGAGGCCCTCGGCGAGTTCGGCCCCCCAGGTCCCCTCGACGAACACCGGCATGAAATCCGATCCGAATGCCAGCCGCGACACCCGCTCCAGAGCGGGCCACCGGGTGTCCTCACCCCGGACGACCCGGATGATGAACACCGGCACGCTTGCGGTCCTTGCCTCGGCCATCACCCGCTTGACGGTGGGCAGGATCTCCAGAGCCTGCGAGATGTCCTGCCCTCGCTTGGCGAATGCACCGTCGGGATGGCAGAAATCGTTCTGCATGTCGACGACAAGGAGCGCCGAACTCGCCGGGTCCACCCATTCCCGCAACGAACCAGAATCCTGCATTCCGACCATCTCCTAACACCCATCCTCGAGAGCGGAGCTCGTTGTCCTGCCTGGAGACGCACCCCGATCACCTGTCACACGCATCGCGTGAAACGCTACCACCGCCCGCGTACACGCTCTCCGTGCTCCTTGTACCTCCACGAGGGCTCCGGCCTGATCACGATGCCGCAGCGACGGCCCACCGACGCCTATACGAGTCCGAGGATCTCCATCAAGACGTCCGCTCGCATCCCGGTCATCAGACCCCTCGCTCGCGACCGGATCTCTGCGGCTTTGGTCGTGTCAAGGCCATCCGCTATCCGGGCGGCATCGGCGAGGATGAGGCTTGCATCGACATTCGCACCGAGTCCGGCCAGCGCCTCGGCCGCATCGATGAGACGGCCCAGCGCCTCGACGCCATCACTCTCTCCGATGAGTAGCGCATCGACACTTGCGATCAGAGCGCGGGGTCTGGGCATGTCGTACCGGCGCAGATCGGGCAAGAGGGCTCCGATCCGGTCCAGCTGCCCCGCCCGATTCAGCAGCCACACCGTGAGTGACCACGCGTCGAGGAGGAAGCGAGTCGCTCCCGCCCGCTCAACGATCCGCCCTGCGAATTCCACGGCGCGCTCCATGTCGCCGGTCATCAGGAACACCCATTGTGCTGCGTTGTACGCAGGGATGACCGCCTGCAGGTCGAGTAGCGGCTCGGACTCCTCGACGATGCGGCGAGCCTCGGCCTCGAACGCGGGTCCTCCGCCGTCTCGTGCTGCGTGGATGGCCAGACGTATCCCCATCAAGCCGCCTTCGAGATACGAGAAGCTGTCTGGTGATGCCAGAGCGGCGTCGACCTGCCCGAGAGCCTCATCCCACTCCCCGGTCGAGAAGAAGTCGTCCCCGAGGGCGAAGCGAAGGAACTGCTCAGACCCGCCGATGTGGCGCTGCACAGCCAACTCGAGGCCTCTTTGGTGAACGGGTATCGCCTCGAGCAGACCCCACCCGGTCCGAAGCTGCTCGCCGAGGTTGAGATGAGCCGTCGTCACCCGGAAGCTGCTGTCTGCCTCCAGAGACACCCGTAGCACCTGCCGAAACGACTCGATCGCTCCCGGGTCGCCCAGATCGAAGCGGCTGCCACCCTCGGCGGATATGAGCCTCTGCCTGGCCT